>JANQFP010000244.1 GCA_028277795.1 Rhodospirillales bacterium | reverse complement strand
GCATCACCAGCGCCGCGCAACGCCGCCGGGGGGCTCGGAAGGCCGCCCGCAGGGTCGCGTTTCCCGTTTCCTCGGGGCGTCGGGCATGCTGGACGATGGGCCGCCATCGCCGGCGCGCGTCCTCCTGCCGAGGAAACGGGAAACACGATCGTATGGGTACCTTATGTCTCATCCAGACCACTAGGTCGTGACCCGAAGCGGTCCTGGAGGACCGAGTTTGGTTGTCCCCGTCCTGCAGCGAAAAACGTGTAGAACGTTCCGACATTTCTTACTGCCTCGCGTCGAACGCAAACTTCTCCTCGAGATAGTGACTCCAAGAGTCCGCCCCGGTCGGGTCCGGAAACACATCGAGGTCATCCTCCCGCCAGGCATTCCAGGCCTCGACGCCCTGCTTGAGGATCTTGAGGTGTTCCTCGTTCGCCATGCCGCCCCCCCGGTCACCGGTTGTTCCGCATGGCGTCATGCGGTATCGTCCCATCGATGATCAAGGGGTTCGCCTGCCGGGAGACACGCCGCATCTGGCAGGGCGAGCGCTCCCGCCGGCTGCCCCCGGGCATCCAGGCCGTGGCCCGGCGCAAGTTGCGCTACCTCGACGCCGCGGCGACCCTGGAGGACCTGCGGGTGCCGCCCGGCAACCGCCTGGAGGCCCTCAAGGGCGACCGCGCCGGCCAGCACAGCATCCGCATCAACGACCAATGGCGGGTGTGCTTCCGCTGGGCCGACGGCGACGCCGAGGACGTGGCGATCGTGGACTACCATTGACGACGAGGACGGACCATGGCGGACCAGACCATTGACCGGCTGCCCAACCCCCATCCGGGGGACATCCTGCTGGAGGACTTCCTCAAGCCCATGGGGCTCAGCCAGTCCGCCCTCGCCCGCGCCCTGGGGGTGCCGCCGCGCCGCATCAACGAGGTGGTGCTGGGCAGGCGGGCGGTGACCGCCGAGACCGACCTGCTGCTGACCCGCTACTTCGGCCTCTCCGAGGGCCTGTTCCTGCGCCTCCAGGCCGACTACGACCTGGAGGAGGCCCGGCACGCCCTCGGCGACCGCCTCGCCGCCGTCCGCCCGCGCACCGCCGCGTGATCGGGTCCCCGCCATCCCGCCTCCGCCGCCACCAGGCGCAGCCCTGACATCACCCTCAGGCACCGAGGAAGCGGGGTCAGAGGAAGTGGGGTCAGAGTCGATTTTCTGTCGTCTCGCATTGTGCGCCACCGCGTCGCATGCGCGGGAAGAAAATCCACTCTGACCCCACTTTGCTCAGAATACGAAATTCGTATACTGTCCCCGGAATCGCCCGGAATCGTCCCCGGAATCCCGGAAATCCTGCCGGGTCCCCGTTCCACGCGAGGTTCAGCCGCTTTCGAACGGACAGCGGACCATGCTTCGCGTTGTCGGGAAGGTCTCTGCGTGACCCCCAACGGACTTCACCGAACGGAGACGAAACGGCGGCCCGGGAGGACCGCCGACCGTCTCCGCAACAGCCAAGGGATAACAATGGGGCACCAGTAATGAGGATGTTACGCGGGACCCTTAACATGGCGAAGGGTGCGAGGTTCACGCACCGGGACGCTGACCGTGTTGATGCCCACCATATGGACAGCTTTTCTTAACCTTGGCCCGGGTTGTGCGCCCGGCCGATTGATACTGGCCAGCGATTGGCGGGCCGCTGTCTGAAATTGGAAGGGCGGGAGCAATGTCTCGTCCGTTGATCGTCGATGAAGGTGTGGTTCAGGCTTTCTTGCGCCGACGCACCCAGGCCAGACCAGCGAGGCCAGCGCCGAATAGGGTCAAAGAGGCAGGCTCTGGTACCGGCAAATTGCTTTCAAGGACACCAACTGTAAATCCGTGCCAACTTTCCCAAAAAGAGTCCTCAAAATTGATTTCTGTAAATGTTCCATGAATTTGTAGCACGCCGTGAGGCTCGTATCCGGTCGAGTCAGCAGATGATGTAAATCCGTGACCACCAAACGCCAAAGAAACAGGTGCATTTCCCCAAAAACCTTCCCCAAAAGACAGTATAGTAATAGGCGTACCGAAGTTTGCACCGTTAAATTGCCAGCTCTGAAAAGCAAATAACGGATCGACTACAGGTCCGCTGAAATAAATTGTCTTAGGTCCAGGCTCTACAAGCGCTATGATATCAGAACCCGGCGGTGGATTGTCAACAATTCCATTATTTGTATACGGCGCAGGATTTCCTTCTATCCAATAGTTGTCTGCAAGACTTTCTCTTACAATAGCACCACCAGATATTTGATGAGAACCATTGTCGACAAAAACATATTTACCTGAATACGTTACATCAATCAAGCCACTGCCCAAAGTGCCATAAACTTCGTCTATCCCTCCTCCAGTCCAGTCTACCCAATCAACTATACCAGCATTGGCTGATGCTGCTCCAAAAGACATTGCAAAAATAGCGTTTGCCAACAATTGGGTAGGTTTTGACATCACCGTTCCTCTTGTATACATGTGTTGTCGTCTGCGGCACTGCCCAACCGGACGATGCCGTGCCATCTCAAGAAAAAGAGAGAAGGAAACGTGTTGGCTGGCATCGTACCGATGCACACCGACCGATGAACCTCCTACCCTAATCCTTTACCATCGCCAATTCTCCTTGTGGAACCGTAAATCGGGCCTCTATTCGCGTAAAACAAGCAATATAGATGCGATACATGAACAATTAATTGTTTTCAACCGATTTTTCGCTTTATCGCAGACGACGCAGCGTTCGCGGATGCCCTATTCAGTGTAGGGGCGTAAAGAATTTCGACAGGCATGCGGCGAATCCACGGTGACGTTCGGTAGGGATTCTCCGGTTCCCCAGGATTCTGTGGCGCAACGCGCTTTCTCGTGGGTGTAAGGAGGCCCGAAATGTGGGTCTCAAGGTCGGTGCCGATACGACGTTCGGTAAGGCCGGCACTGGCTAAACTCGGCTGTTCGGGGCATTCCAGAGGCACGGCGGCTTTCGGAACGACACTGGACTCGGGCGTTGTCGTGCCTCGGGGGATGCCGGCAGCACCGGTCCCGCAATTCGATTCATGGCGCCGAAGAACCCTGAATTCGAGGCCTGCCGGGACCGCGATGTAGCGCGGGTATCGTCACAAGCGTCCCTCCGCGTTCCTCGGCGGCCGCGTTCAATACTCTCGCGGTCCAGGGCCGCACCCGCCATGTGCAGATGGGGTCAGGTCTTGAATGTCGAGGCCTTGAATGTTGAACAATCAAAACCTGACCCCCGGACTTCCAAACCGCCGCAACCTGACGGTCGGTGAACGGTGGGAAGCGGACGTACCGCCTGCCGGTGGCCGTATGCTCCCTGGCATCTGAGTCCTGCGGGTTCGCCGCCGATGACGACTCACGCATCTTGACATTTTTCTGAGAAATAGGTATATTTCCCTTTTTCTGTGCAAACAGTCTTGGGGGTATGAACCATGACCGATCCTGATCACCCGGCGGGTCCGGGGGCGCCGTTGCCGCCGCGGCGGGAGGCGTTCTGTCAGGTCTACGTGGTCGATCCCAATGCGGCCGCGGCGGCGGTGGAGGCGGGGTATGCCCCCGGCTCGGCGCGCCAGGAAGGCTACCGGCTGCTCAACGATCCCGTGGTGGCCGCCCGTATCTCCCAGCTGCGGTCCGATATGGCAAATCGTCATGGCCGTGCGGTCGATGACCACATCGCCAAGCTGGAGACCGTCTACCGCAAGGCCATGACCGAGCACCATTTCCACGCCGCCGTGCGCGCCGTCGAGGCGCAGGCGCGGCTGGCCCGCCTGGCCGCCGCGAACACGGCCGGGGGCGCCGCCCCCGCCGCCCTGGAGCCCGACCGCCGGGACGACGGCGCCGGCCCGCCGCCGTGGCCGCGGGTTGCTGACATCGGCTGACCAATGCTGACATCTGCTGACAGTCCTCTCCGGCGTCTTGCGCCAAAAACCTTGAATCATTCTTTATTTTCAAAGCATTGGGCGGCCATGACGGCAAAAGGCGTGTCGCAGGCCGTCCCCCCGCTGAAACCCTCCTCTGCGCTCCTCGGCTCCGCGTTTCAACAACGTGCCGGGCCGTCCCCGGTGTGCCTCCCCATCGAGGCGCACTTGAACGCGAAGGACGCGGAGGAACGCAGAGGGCGGCGGCAGCCGATCCGAAGCGGCAGCCCGGAGGCTTGGCCGAGCGAATCAATGACACGGATGAACACGGATAAACACGGATGGGCATTTTTGAAAAGAGTGAAATTATTACCGGCCAGCAGGAGAAAAATCAAATGAATAATAGAAATAAAATTCGATGACATGAAAGGCAATACTATTAGAAATATTCCTGCTTTGCCATAGGCCCGGGGTCGTCAGCAAGCTCATGTTCATCCGTGTTCATCCGTGTTCATCCGTGTTCATCCGTGTCTTTTCTCGCGCAAAAGATGGGGTCAGGCCTTGAGTATTGCAGGGCCTTCTGAAAACCGTGCCGACGCGAGCCGTTCAACATTCAAGACCTGACCCCCAGCGCCCCGCTGCGAAGCGGCAGCCCGGAGGCTTGGCCGGGCGAATCAATGACACGGATGAACACGGATAAACACGGATGGACATTCTTGAAAAGAGTCAGAATATTACCCGCAAACGGGAAAAATAAAATGAACAAGAAAAATAAAATTAGATGATATGAAAGACAGTATTATTAGAAATATTCCTGTTTCGCCATAGGGCCCGGGCCGTCGGAACGCTCATGTTCATCCGTGTTCATCTGTGTTCATCCGTGTCTTTATCTCGCGCAAAAGATGGGGTCAGGCCTTGAGTATTGCAGGGCTTTTTGAAAACCGTGCCGACGCGAGCCGTTCAACATTCAAGACCTGACCCCCAGTGCCCCGAGGGACATTGCACCGGTGCGGTGACCCGACACGTCGGGAAAATGCCGATTCCGCGTGTCTTTGCGGCGTTATATGGTGCTGGACCATGACCGCGCCCCAGAATGTCTTCGTGGTGATTCCCGCCCGCATGGCGTCCACCCGGCTGCCGGGCAAGCCGCTGGCGGACATCCACGGCGAGCCCATGATCGTCCACGTCTGGCGGCGCGCCGTCGAGGCGCACATCGGCCCGGTCATCGTCGCCTGCGCCGACCGCGAGATCCGCGACGCCGTGGAGGACGCCGGCGGCGGCGCCATCATGACCCGGCCGCGGCACCCCACCGGCTCCGACCGGGTGTTCGAGGCGGCGGCCACGCTGGACCCCGAGAACGACTTCGATGCCGTGGTCAACGTCCAGGGCGACCTGCCCACCATCGACCCGGCGGCCATCCGCGCCGCCCTGGCGCCGCTCGCGGACCCGGCGGTGGACATCGCCACCCTGGTCTGCCCCATCCGCGACGACGCCGAGCGCGACGACCCCAACGTGGTCAAGGCGGTGGTCTCGTTGGCCCCCGGCCGGACGGTCGGGCGGGCGCTCTACTTCAGCCGCGCCCCGGTGCCGTCCGGGGACGGGCCGTTCTACCACCACATCGGCCTCTACGCCTTCCGGCGCCCGGCCCTGTCGCGGTTCGTCAAGCTGCCGCCCGGAGTGCTGGAGGGACGCGAGCGGCTCGAGCAGCTCCGCGCCCTGGAGCACGGCATGCGCATCGACGCCGCCCTCGTTGACAGCGTTCCGCTGGGCGTCGATACTCCCGCCGACCTCGACCGGGCCCGCCGTCTGCTGCGGCCCGACGCCTGACCGACAGCACCCCGCGCCATGACCGATCCCGCCAAGACCATCGCCTTCCAGGGCACGCCGGGGGCGTACTCGGACCTGGCCTGCCGCAGCGTGCGGCCGGAGATGGAGACCCTGGCCTGCCGCTCCTTCGAGGACGCCTTCGCCGCCGTGCGCGACGGGCGGGCGGCGCTGGCCATGATCCCCATCGAGAACTCGGTGGCGGGCCGGGTGGCCGACATCCACCACCTGCTGCCCGAATCGGACCTCCACATCATCGGCGAGCACTACCAGCGGGTGAACCACTACCTGCTCGGCGTGCCGGGGGCGCGGATCGAGGACCTGACCCACGCCCACAGCCATATCCACGCCCTCAACCAGTGCCGCAACCTCATCCGCACCCTGGGGCTGGAACCGGTGGTCCACATCGACACCGCCGTGGCGGCGGCCAGCGTCGCCGCCGCTGCCGACAAGACCCAGGCCGCCATCGCCTCGGAGCTGGCCGGCGAGCTGGACGGCCTGGTGGCGCTCAAGGCCAACATCGAGGACGCCGAGCACAACACCACCCGCTTCCTGATCATGGCCCGCGACCCCATCGTGCCCCACCCCAAGGCCGGGCCCACCATCACCAGTTTCGTCTTCCGGGTGCGCAACGTGCCGGCGGCGCTGTACAAGGCCCTCGGCGGCTTCGGCACCAACGGCGTCAACATGACCAAGCTGGAGAGCTACCTGGTGGGCGGCCGCTTCAATGCGGCCCAGTTCTACGCCGAGGTCGAGGGCCATCCCGAGCACCGCAACCTGCGCCTGGCCCTGGAGGAGCTGGAGTTCTTCTCCCGCGAGGTGCGGATCCTCGGCGTCTATCCGGCCCATTCCTACCGGCTGGAGGGCGGCGCGGACGACGGCTGATCCGGCACCATGTCGGTTTTCGCCACCACGGCCGTCCTCGCCGCCGCCTTGGCCGTGTTCGTCGTGTGCGCCGTGATGGTGCGCCGCCCCTACGAGCCCGGCCGCATCTGGCGCGTGCCCTACACCGCCATCATGTGGGTGTCGGCCCTGGTCGCCGTCCTCATGCTGGCCCACCTGGTGACGCTGCTCACCGGCACGCCGTTGAAGAGCCGGTTCGGCTTTTGATGCGGTCCCGTCCGGTCAACGCGAACGGAAACGGACGCGGGGTTGCCGGACGGGTTCAACAAGAAATTGAACGCAGAGGACGTGGAGGAGCGCAGAGAAAAATAAACAAAAAAAGGAAAATTGAAAATATGGCTGTTCTTTTTCCATATTTTTACTTCATCTCCTCTGCGTACCTCGGCGTCCTCCGCGTTCAAATAATCTGATGAACCCTTGCCGGTCCGCGCCCCTTCGCCGTTTCGTCAGCCGTCCGCCTCGGCCAGCCATTCCTCGACCAGGGCGCGGGCGATGGAATCGGCCCGCGGCAGCCGCAGCCCGTGATCGTCGAAGCGGGCGATCTGGCCCCGGGTGAACCAGCGGGCGTCCTCCAGCTCCTCGGCGTCGAAGCGCAGGCGCACGGTGGCGGCGGCGGCCCGGAACCCGACCATCAGCGACGACGGGAAGGGCCACGGCTGGGAGCCGCGGTAGCGGACCTCGGCGACGCGGATGCCGGCCTCCTCGGCGACCTCGCGCACCACCGCCTCCTCCAGGCTCTCGCCGATGTCGACGAAGCCGGCCAGGGTCGAGTACATGCCCCGCGGCCACCGCGTCTGGCGGGCCAGCAGGCAGGCGCCCCCGTCGGGGCCGGGGCGGGTGACCAGAACGATGATGGCCGGGTTCGTGTCGGGGAAGAGTTGGCGTTCGCAGTCGCCGTTGGTGCACTCCCGCAGGTGCCCGCCCTGGCGCGGTCGGGTGGCGCTGCCGCAGTCACCGCAGAACCGGTTGCGGCGGTGCCAGTACAGCATCCCCCGGGCGTAGGCCAGCAGCGACGCGTCCGATTGCGCCAACAGCGCGCCCATGGTGCGCAGGTCCTCGAACACCCCACGCCCCATGATGGGCGTCAGGTCGGGAGCGTCGTGCTCGGACAGGTCGGCGGCGAAATAGGTGGTGTCGCCGTCGATGCCCAGCAGCACCACCTCCGAGGCGATCTGCAGCAGGCCGCGGGCGTGGGGCCCGGTGATGGTCAGGGCGGACGGCGCGCCGTCGGCGTCCGCGGCGGGCACCACCAGGTTGCGGTTGCGCCACACGGGAAGCACCAGGGTGCCGCGGGCGTGCAGGCGCCCGATCACCCAGTCCTCGTCGCGCCGCGCGTCGGCCGCCCGGTCGAGACCGCCGCCCGTGTAGACCAGATCGGTCAGCATGGGGCGGGACCCTGACACAGCGTCCCGGACCTGGCAACGTCCGCGGGTTTTCCCTTGGTCGCCGCCGCCGGTGCTGATAGTTTTCCTAGGATCAACGGGTTTTTCGGGGAAATGGGCATGGGAAGGCTGCTGCTGGCTGCGCTGATCGCCGTCATGACGGTCGGGTGCGTGGCGTGGGACGGGGTATATGCGGGCAAGTGCATGCCCGACGCCGCGCCGCACCTGGAGGGCGTCGACTGGGAGGCCGCCGAGACCATCGACATCCGCATCCGCCAGGACGAGTTCGCGCCCATGGTCCTCACCCTCAACCAGGGCCGGGCCTACGTCCTGCGCCTGACCAATGCCGACGACGGGACGCGCCACTTCCGGGCCGCCGAGTTCTTCGAATCCGTGGCCGTGGCGGCGGTCTCGGTCGACGGCGCCGAGACGGCGCCGGCGTGCCCGGCCGGCGTGCGCCTGGCCGGCGGCGAGACGGCGGAACTGCGCATTGTCGCCGTGCGGGACGGCCGCTATCCATTCGACGACTCCGCGCTCCCCGTGCTCCCCGCCCTCGGGGCCTCCGGAGCGGTGGCCATCCGCGCCCCCTGACCGGGGGTCAGGCGCCGGCAAAGACAAGGCGGATCAACACTTTTCGCTTGGTCGTTGCAGCCAAGCCTGATATTTTTCCCACGCTTCGGCGTCCCTGCGGACGGGGAGGCCGGTGCGTTATGGCGAGGGAGAGGGAGAGCGATATGCGGACGTCTTGGCGCCTGCCGGTGGCTTTGATGGCGGTTGTGGTGCTGTCGGCCTGCACGGCGAGGGACGTGGTCAAGTGGGACCAGGACCTGAAGAAGGTGGCGTTCGGCGAATGCCTGGGGGCGACCTTGGACTCTGGGGCGGCGGTAGACTGGTCGACGGCACGGAATCTCCCGGTGCGCATCCGCCAGGACGCCTACGACCCGATGGTCCTGTTCATGCGGCGCGATCAGCCCTACATCGTCACCATCGCCAATCGCGACGATTCCCTGCACGTCTTCCGCGCCCGGCGGTTCTTCCAGGAAGCCACCGTGGCCAGCGTCATGGTCGGCGGCCAGGCCATCGAGGATGATTGCGTCGTCTCGGTCGAGATTCCGCCTCTTCAGACCGCCGAGCTGCGGCTGGTGCCGAATCGCGAAGGCTCGTACGACTTCACCGACGATATCCTTCCCTTCGTCCCGTCGATCATCGAGATCGGGTCGATCAACGTCGAGGTCCCGCCCGAGTCTCGCTGAAATCTTCCGCGACGGGCGCCTTTCGCCCGTTGAACGCCGCGCGGCGCCGGACCGGCGTCGCGCGTTTGTTTTGCGGCCGGCCAAAGGCCGCACCATGAATCTTGCCACCCGTCCCCTGCCGCCTGCTATAGTCGTCGGCGGGAGGCTGGCGGCGGGCAGGCCCCTCGCCAACCCGGTCAGATCCGGAAGGAAGCAGCCGTAACGAGTTCCGGCCTGGGTCGCTTTCCCAGTCTCCCGCCCGTCGCATCCGGTCCCACGTCCGACGCCCCATGAGCGAGCCCGACCCGCCTCCCGACGCCGTCGCCGAGACGCCGCCCGACGGGCCCTACCGGGTGCTGGCCCGCAAGTACCGGCCCGCCACCTTCGCCGGACTGATCGGCCAGGACGCCATGGTGCGGACCCTGTCCAACGCCATCGCCTCGGGGCGGCTGGCCCACGCCTTCATCCTCACCGGGGTGCGCGGGGTCGGCAAGACCACCACCGCCCGCATCATCGCCCGGGCGCTCAATTGCGTCGGCCCCGACGGCGCCGGCGGGCCGACGGCCGAGCCCTGCGGCGCCTGTGCGCACTGCCGGGACATCGCCGAGGACCGCCACGTGGACGTGCTGGAGATGGACGCCGCCAGCCGCACCGGGGTGGCCGACATCCGCGAGCTCATCGACGGCGTGCGCTACCGGCCGACCAGCGCCCGCACCAAGGTCTACATCATCGACGAGGTGCACATGCTGTCGACCAGCGCCTTCAACGCGCTGCTCAAGACCCTGGAAGAGCCGCCGGAGCACGTGACCTTCGTGTTCGCCACCACCGAGATCCGCAAGGTCCCGGTGACCGTGCTGTCCCGCTGCCAACGCTTCGATCTGCGCCGGGTGGACAGCGCCACCCTGGTCCGCCATTTCGCCGACATCGCGGCCAAGGAGGAGGCGACCGTGGACGATGGCGCGTTGACCCTGATCGCACGGGCCGCCGACGGCAGCGTCCGCGACGGGCTGAGTTTGCTCGACCAGGCCATCGCCCTGGCCCACGGGCCGGTGGCCGAGGACGACGTCCGCGCCATGCTCGGCCTGGCCGACCGCACGGTCACCTTCGACCTGCTGGACGCGGTCATGCGGGGCGACATCGCCGCCGCATTGGGCCTGGTGGCCGAGCAATACGACTCCGGAGCGGACCCGGCCCAGATCCTCACCGACATGCTGGAGCTGGTCCACTGGCTGACCCGCATCAAGGTGACCCCCGAGGCGGCGACGGGCGCCGCCGTGGCGGAGGCGGAACGGGTGCGCGGATCGGCCATGGCCGGGACCTTGTCCATGGCCGCCCTGACCCGGGCCTGGCAGATGCTGCTCAAGGGCGTCGGCGAGGTCCGGGTGGCGCCGTCACCGGTGCAGGCGGCCGAGATGGTGCTGGTGCGGCTGGCCTACGCCGCCGACCTGCCGAGCCCGGCCGACGCCCTGCGCGCCCTCGAGGGCCAGGCGGCCGAGGCGCCGTCACCACCGGCATCGGCACCACCGCCGCCCCCGTCCGCGGGCCCCGCCGAGCCGCCGCCGCGGGCCGTCGGCGCCGTACCGTCGGCGGCACCCGAGCCGGCCGCGGTGCCCGACCCCCGGCCCGAACCCGACGCCCCCGATCCGGCCACGTTCCAGGAGGTGGTCGATCTGGCCGACCGCCACCGGGAGGGCAGCCTGCACGCCAACCTGGTCAACAACCTGCACCTGGTCCGCTTCGAGCCCGGGCGCATCGAGTTCCGCCCCGGCGACCGGGCGCCCCGCGACCTGGCCCACGAGCTGAGCCGCTTCCTCAACGATCACACCCGGCGCCGCTGGGTGGTCAGCGTATCGCAGGAGCCCGGCGAGCCCACCCTGCGCCAGCGCCAGGACGCCGAGCACGCCGCGGCCCGCGCCGAAGCCGCCGACCACCCTCTGGTCAAGGCCGTCCTCGACACCTTCCCCGGGGCCACAATCGAGGACGTGCGGGACATCGCGCCATCGGAACCGGCGGCCGACCCGGACCCCGGCAAAGAGGATTGAGTCCGTCTCGTTCAGCGAAGAAGTCTTCTTAGGCCGGCGAACCGCCGCCGCCGTCGTCCTCGCCGTTGCCGTCCACCGGGATGGGGACGCCGGGGTCGCTCTTCGAGGTGCGGATGGACAGGGCCGACTTGACGTGGCTGACGTTGGGGGCGGCCGTGAGCCGGGTGGTCAGGAACTGCTGGTAGGCGTCCCAGTCGGCGGCGACGATGCGCAGCAGGAAGTCGGTCTCGCCGGCCAGCATGTGGCACTCGCGCACCTCCGGCCACTGTCCGACCAGCCGCTCGAAGGCCTCCAGGTCGGGCTCGGCCTGGCTGGCCAGGCCCACCTGGGCGAACACGGTGACGTTGAAGCCCAGCGCCTTGGCTTCCAGATCGGCGTGGTAGCCGCGGATGTAGCCGGCCTCCTCCAGAGCCCGCACGCGGCGCAGGCAGGGCGGCGCCGAGATGCCCGCACGGCGCGCCAGCTCCACGTTGGTCATGCGCCCGTTGGCCTGGAGATCGCGCAGAATCCGTTGGTCGATGCGGTCGAGCTTCACCCGCATGTCTTACATCCTCCGTGGTCGGCGCTGCGCGGGCCGGCCGCCGTCGGCGACGAGTGTACGCCGCGCCGCAGTGGCTGCCAAGGCACCCGGGCCGGTCTCCGGCCGGACGTGTTTTGTGGAATAATTTCAAAGCGCCAGCGGCGACGGGAATCGACATCCGGTGGCCGATTGCGCCTTGCCTAACGGCGCTCTCTGTGTCTCTCTATTAGGGCTGGCCGGGGAGGCGCCGGTCACCGAACCGCGGTGGTGGCCCTCCTCGTAGTGCAAAGTGGCGCCGGGGTCGTGATGGCGGCTCCGGGATGACCGCGAATGGAGCCAGCCGGTTGCCGTAATCACCGGCGGCGGCCCACGGGAGGCAGGACCAACGACCATGGCCGAGAGCCAGACCGGCGGCCTTGCCGGAGGCGACGCCTCCGGCGGCGCCGACACCTTCCCCAAACTGCTGATGGAGAACGCCCGCATCCATGCCCGGCGGCCGGCCATGCGCGAGAAGGACTTCGGCATCTGGCAGACCTGGACCTGGAGCGAGATGGCGGACGAGATCCGCGCCCTCGCCTGCGGCCTCGAGTCTCTCGGCTTCGCCAAGGGCGACAAGCTGGCCATCGTCGGCGACAACCGGCCGCAGCTCTACTGGGCCATGGTCGCCGCCCAGGCGCTGGGCGGGGTCCCGGTGCCCATGTACCAGGACTCGGTGGCCGAGGAGATGCAGTACGTGCTGGAGCACGCCAGCGCCCGCTTCGCTGTGGTCGAGGACCAGGAGCAGGTGGACAAGCTGCTGGAGATCAAGGACCGCTGCCCCGAGTTGGACACCATCATCTACGACGACCCGCGGGGCCTGCGCCATTACGACCAGCCGTTCCTCCACCAGTTGTCCAAGGTCCAGGACCAGGGCCGAAAGCTGGACGGCGACGACCCGGGGTTCTTCGACCGCTGCGTCGCCGAGGGCACGGGCAGCGACCTGGCGATCATGCTCTACACCTCGGGCACCACCGGTCGCCCCAAGGGCGTGATGCTGAGCTTCGACAACCTGATCATCACCGCCCGCAACGGCATCGTCCGCGAGGGCCTGCGCGCCGACGAGGAGGTGGTGGCCTATCTGCCCATGGCCTGGGTCGGCGACCACCTGTTCTCCTTCGCCCAGTCCTACGTGGCCGGGTTCTGCGTGAGCTGCCCGGAAAGCGCCGAGACCGTGCTCACCGACATGCGCGAGATCGGGCCCACCTACTTCTTTGCGCCGCCCCGCATCTTCGAGAACATCCTCACCACGGTGACCATCCGCATGGAGGACGCCGGCTGGATCAAGCGCAAGATGTTCGACTTCTTCATGGGGGTGGCGCGCCGCGCCGGGGCCAAGATCCTGGACGGCCGTCCGGTGTCCGCCACCAGCCGGCTGCTCTATTGGATCGGCAGCCTGCTGGTCTACGGGCCGCTCAAGGACACCCTGGGGTTCGCCAAGATCCGGGTCGGCTACACGGCGGGCGAGGCCATCGGCCCCGACATCTTCGAGTTCTACCGGTCCTTAGGGATAAACGTGAAGCAGCTCTACGGGCAGACCGAGGCCGCCATCTTCGTCACCATCCAGCCCGACGGCGAGGTCAAGCCGGACACGGTCGGCACCCCGGCCATCGACGTGGACGTCAAGATCACCGAGGGCGGCGAGGTCGTCTACCGCAGCCCCGGGGTGTTCCTGGCCTACTTCAAGAACGACGAGGCGACCCGCGACACCAAGACCGCCGACGGCTGGGTCCACACCGGCGACGCCGGCTTCTTCGACGCCGATGGCCACCTCAAGATCATCGACCGCGCCAAGGACGTGGGCAAGCTCCAGGACGGCTCCATGTTCGCGCCCAAGTATTTGGAAAACAAGCTCAAGTTCTTCCCCCACATCCGCGAGGCCGTGACCTTCGGCCACGACCGGGAGTACGTGGCCGCCTTCATCTGCATCGACCTGGAGGCGGTCGGCAACTGGGCCGAGCGCCGGCACCTGCCCTATTCCGGCTACACCGACCTGGCCGGCCAGCCGCCGGTCTACGACCTGATCCAGGAGTGCGTCGAGAAGGTCAATCGCGACCTGGCCGCCGACCCTCACCTGGCCGGCTCGCAGATCCGGCGCTACCTGGTGCTGCACAAGGAGCTGGACGCCGACGACGGCGAGCTCACCCGCACCCGCAAGGTGCGCCGCGGCTTCGTCGCCGAGAAGTACGGCGAGCTCATCGATGCCTTGTATTCCGACAAGGACCATTGCGCGGTCGAGGCGCAGGTCACCTTCGAGGACGGCCGCACCGATTTCATTCGCGCCGATCTGGCCATCCGCGAGGTCGAGCGGGTCGCGGCCGAGCCCCTGAAGCGGGCCGGATAACGGACCCCGGCGGGCGAAGGTAGTCAAGCGCGATGGCCGACGAGACCTACCAGGACCGGATCACCTTCCACGAGCCCCTCGAGACCATGGAGGTGGACTTCTCGGGTCTCACCTTCTCCACCAACGACCAGGTCAACGCCTTCTACGACGTGGTGGACACTCGATTGGAGGCGACGGGACGGCGCTGGTACTTCCTCATCGACTACACCGGCTGCGTGATCGAGCCCGCCGTCTGGGAGCGCTTCGCCGCCCGCGGCAAGCACTCCAACGTCACCTACAGCCTGGGCACGGTGCGCATCGGCGCCACCGACGACACCCGGACCACCATCCGCGAGCGGTCCAAGGAGGACCGGTTCCGCGCCAACCTCTACGACAACCGCGACGAGGCGCTGTTCGCCATCGCCGAGAAGCGCAAGCGCGACGAGGGCGTCGAGGCGGCGCGCGTCGAGGATTTCCTGCGGGTCGAGGACGTGCACCTGCACTTCGGCGGCGTGCGTGCCCTCAGCGGCGTCGGGTTCAGCGTCCAGCCGGGCGAGATCTTCTCCATCATCGGCCCCAACGGCGCCGGCAAGACGTCCATGCTCAACGTCATCAGCGGCTTTTATACCCCGTCGCGGGGCGAGATCCTGTTCGACGGCGTCGACCGCACCAAGCTGGGGCCCGAGGCCGTGGCCCGCCTGGGCTTCGCCCGCACCTTCCAGAACATCGCCCTGTTCAAGGGCATGTCCACGCTCGACAACATCATGACCGGGCGGCTGCTCAAGCGGCGCAGCAACTTCCTCTACGACGCCATCTACTGGGGCCCGTCCAGGCGCGACGAGATCCGCCACCGCGAGTACGTGGAGAACATCATCGATTTCCTGGAAATCGAGGCCATCCGCAAGACGCCGGTGGGGCGGCTGCCCTACGGCCTGCAGAAGCGGGTGGAGCTGGCCCGCGCCCTGGCCATGGAGCCCCGGGTGCTGCTGCTCGACGAGCCCATGGCCGGCATGAACCTGGAGGAGAAGCAGGACATGGTCCGCTTCATCCTCGACGTCAACGACCAGTGGGGGACCACCATGGTGCTCATCGAGCACGACATGGGCGTGGTCATGGATATCTCGAACTACGTGGTGGTCCTCGACCACGGCGAGAAGATCGCCGAAGGCACGGCGGACGAGGTGCGTGCCGACCCGGTGGTCATCCGCGCCTATCTGGGCCAGAGCTGACGGCGGCGGCAGGGCAAGGGAGACGGATTGAGCGCATGTGGGATCCGGTTTTCTTCATCGAGGTGCTGATTGGCGGCCTGCTGTCGGGGGTCATGTATTCCCTGGTCGCCCTCGGCTTCGTCCTCATCTTCAAGGCCTCGGGCGTGTTCAATTTCGCCCAGGGCGCGCTGGTGCTGTTCGCCGCGTTGACCTTCGTGCTCCTGCTCGAGGCCGGCGCCGGCGGCGCCCTGTGGTCGTGGACCGGCTGGCTATCGCTGGCCCTGGCCGGGGCGGCGGCCGGCTACTACTTCGTGGCCCGCCATGCCGCCAAGGCCGGGACCCTGAAGGTGGCCAACGGCGTGGTCCTGGTGCTGTCGCTGTTCGTGATCATCGGCCTGGGCATGATCTTCGAGGGCGACACCGCCATGTGGCGGGGCATCTTCATCGCCTTCCTCGCCTTCCTGGTTCTGGTTCTGGGGATCAACTTCGCCCACGGCGCCGCCGTGGTGCTCCTCGGCATCGCCGTGGTCAGCCTGATGCCCGGCGCCATCACCGGCATCATCGGCGGCGAGATCTGGAACTTCTGGCGCTCGCTGGCGTTGACCCTGGTGGTCATGATCATCCTGGCCATGGCCATCGAGCGGGTGGTCCTGCGGCCGCTGATCAATCAGGAGCACATCATCCTGTTCATGGCCACCATCGGGCTCAACTTCTTCCTCGAAGGCATGGCCCAGGGGGTCTGGGATTCGGACGTTCACGGCCTCGAAATCGGCATCCCCGACGTGCCCATCCAGAGCCTCATCGATTCCACCGGCATCTTCATCAGCACCTTCGACCTGTTCGCCGCCACCACCGCCGGCCTGCTGGTGGCGGTGCTCGCCGTGTTCTTCCAGAAGACCCGCATCGGCCGCGCCTTGCGCGCCGTCGCCGACGACCACCAGGCGGCCCTGGCGGTGGGCATCCCGTTGCAGAACATCTGGGCCATCGTGTGGTCGGTCGCCGGCATCGTGGCGCTGGTCGCCGGCGTGTTGTGGGGGTCCAAGCTGGGGGTCCAGTTCAGCCTGGCGCTGATCGTGCTCAAGGCGCTGCCGGTGCTCATCCTGGGCGGCCTCGATTCGGTCCCCGGCGCCATCGTCGGCGGCCTCATCATCGGCGCCGCCGAGAAGCTGGTCGAGGTGTTCATCGGCATCCCCTACCTGGGCGGCGGCACCGAAAGCTGGGTGCCCTACATCCTGGCCATGATTTTCCTGCTGTTCCGGCCCCAGGGGCTGTTCGGCGAAAAGATCATCGAGAGGGTCTGAGGCGATGCTGTACCGCGAGGCCGGCGAGTTCAAGACCAGCTACGAGAAGGATCAGGCGATCTTTCCCATCCCCCAGGACCGCTGGGGGGTGATCGCGGTCCTGACGTTCGCCTTCGTGGTCATCCCGCTGATCGCCGATCAGTATTGGCTGGGCCCCATCCTCACCCAGTTCCTGGTCTTCGCCCTGGCGGCGCTGGGCCTCAACCTGCTCACCGGCTATGCCGGCCAGCTCAGCCTGGGCACCGGCGGGTTCATGGCCGTCGGCGCCTATGCCACCTACAACCTGGCTCTGCGGATCCCCGAGATCCCCCTGGTCGTCGACTTCATCCTGGCCGGCATCATCACCGCCATGGTGGGGATCGTGTTCGGCCTGCCCAGCCTGCGCATCAAGGGCTTCTACCTGGCGGTGGCGACCCTGGCCAGCCAGTTCTTCCTGGTCTGGCTGTTCGACCACGTGGGCTGGTTCACCAACTACGATTCGGCGGGCGTGGCCAGCGCGCCCCCGCGCACCCTGCTGGGCTCCCTGGCCGAGGAGGGCGGCATCTTCGAGTTCCTGGCCCCCATCAACGTGCTGGTGTCGGGGCCCAACGCGACGCCCGAGACCAAGTACCTGGTGACCCTGTCCGTCGTCGTGGTTCTGGCGCTGATGGCCAAGAACATGGTGCGCAGCGCCACAGGGCGGGCGTGGATGGCCATCCGCGACATGGACATCGCCGCCGAGATCATCGGCATCGGGCCGCTGCGCACCAAGCTGCTGGCCTTCGCCGTCAGCTCGTTCTACTGCGGCGTGGCCGGCGGTCTGTACGTGTTCACCTACGTGGGCAACGCCGACACCGAGGCGTTCAACCTGGAGCGTTCGTTCCAGATCCTGTTCATGGTCATCATCGGCGGCCTGGGCAGCATCGTCGGCTCGTTCATGGGTGCCGCCTTCATCGTGCTGACGCCGGTGTTCCTCAACAACATCTCGGCGCTGATCGGCGAGGGCACCCTGTCGGGGGCGGCGCTCTCGCACCTCGAGCTCATCGTGTTCGGCAGCGCCATCATCTTCTTCCTCATTGTCGAGCCGCACGGGTTCGCGCGGCTGTGGCAGATCGGAAAACAGAAATTGCGCGTCTGGCCGTTCCCGTACTGAGCCGGACCGCAAAAGGAGGGCATGACGGTTTTTTGCAAGGAGTTGAAGCATTTGCGGCACTTGGTGCCGCATGCTACGGTTCGGCGTCTTCGCCGATGAGACGTTTCACCATCTATCGGGGTCAACTCAGGGAGGAAAACATGACATCGAGGAAGTGGACCCTTTCACTGGTCGCGGCGGCCGTCCTGGCGGCGCCCTTCGCGGCCCCGCCGGCGCATGCCGACGAACAGTTCATTCCCGCCCTGGTCTACCGCACCGGGCCTTACGCCGCCGGCGGCTCAGGCTTCTTCGGCGGCATGCTGGACTACTTCACCCTGCTCAACGAGCGCGACGGCGGGGTCAACGGCGTCAAGATCACCTGGGAGGAGTGCGAGACGGCGTACAACTCCGACCGCGGTGTCGAGTGCTACGAGCGCCTGAAGGCCCGCGGCGGCATCGTGCATCCGCTGAGCACCGGCATCACCTACCGCCTGATCGAGCGCGCCACGGCCGACAAGATTCCGATCATTTCCATGGGGTACGGCCGCACCGACGCCACCGACGGCCGGGTCTTTCCGTGGGTGTTCCCGCTGGTCACCAACTACTGGAGCCAGAACACGGCCAAGATCAAGTTCATCGGCTCGCGCGAAGGCGGCATGGACAAGCTCAAGGGGATGAAGATCGCCAACATCTATCACGAATCCAGCTACGGCAAGGAGACCATCCCCATCCTCGACGCCCAGGCCGAGCGCTACGGGTTCACGGTCAAGCACTATCCGGTGCCGCACCCGGGCCTCGACCAGAAGGCCACGTGGCTGCAGATCGCCCGCCAGTATCGGCCCGACTGGGTCATCCTGCGAGGCTGGGGGGTGATGAACCCGACGGCGCTCAAGGAGGCGGCACGGGTGGGCTTCCCCGCCGACCACATCCTGGGCGTCTGGTGGAGCGGCGCCGAGGAGGACGTGATCCCCGCCGGCAAGGCGGCAAAAGGCTACATCTCGTCCGGGTTCCATCCGTCGGGCCGCGACTTCCCGGTGATCCAGGAGATCCTGGACAAGGTGCACGGCCAGCTGAAGGGCAACCTGTCGCCGCAGCGGGTGGGCACCATCTATCACAACCGCGGGGTCTACGTGGGCATCATCACCGCCGAGGCCATCCGCACCGCGCAGGCCAAGTTCGGCAACCGCACACTCACCGGCGAAGAGCTGCGCTGGGGCATCGAGAACCTCAACATCACCGCGGCGCGGATCAAGGAGCTGGGCGCCGAGGGCCTGATGTCCCCGCTCAAGGTGTCGTGCTTCGACCACGAGGGCGGTGGGAACGTCAAGTTCCAGCAGTGGAACGGCGACAAGTGGGTCGCCATCACCGACTGGGTGGCCGCCGACCGCGAGATGCTGCGGCCCATGATCGAGGCCTCCGCGGCCAAATACGCCTCGGAGAAGAAGATCACGCCCCGTAGCGGCATGTCCATGGGTTCGGACTGCTCGCAGAAAATGTGACGGACGCCTTGTGCCCCGCCCTCACGGGCGGGGCACGGGAGGCATGACATGACCGACACCGAAACCAACGGCGTCCTGCTTTCGGTCAACAACATCGAGGTCATCTACGACCGGGTGATCCTGGTGCTGAAGGGCGTCTCCCTGGAGGTTCCCGACGGAAGGATCGTCGCCCTCCTCGGGGCCAACGGGGCCGGCAAGACCACCACCATCAAGGCCATCTCCAACCTGCTCCGGGCCGAGCGCGGCGACGTCACCAAGGGCACGATCGTTTTCCAGGACCGGCGGGTGGACCGGCTCAACCCGTCGGTGCTGGTCAAGATGGGGGTGGTGCAGGTGATGGAGGGCCGTCACTGCTTCGAGCACCTGACGGTGGAGGAGAACCTGCTCACCGGGGCCTACCTGCGGCGCGACGGCAACGCCGCCATCCGCCAGTCCCTGGAGAAGGTCTACCACTATTTCCCGCGGCTCAAGGAGCGCCGCACCTCGCAGGCCGGCTACATCTCCGGCGGCGAGCAGCAGATGACCGCCATCGGCCGCGCCTTGATGGCCCACCCCAGCATGATGTTGCTGGACGAGCCGTCCATGGGCCTGGCGCCGCAACTGGTCGAGGAGATCTTCGAGATCGTCGCCGAGCTCAACCGCAAGGAGCGGGTGAGCATCCTGTTGGCCGAGCAGAACACCATGGCGGCGCTCAAGTACGCCGACTACGGCTACATCCTGGAGAACGGCCGCGTGGTCATGGACGGCGACGCGGGGTCGCTGCGCGAGAACGAGGACGTCAAGGAGTTCTACCTGGGCTTCTCCGCCGAGGGCCGCAAGAGCTTCCGCGAGGTCAAGCACTACCGCCGGCGCAAGCGCTGGCTGTGAGGGCTCTGTTCCTAATGCATGGCACCGTTCCAACACCTTGCGCCGGCATCACCACCTCACCCGTCATTCCCACGAAGGCGGGAATCCACAAACCCTGCGGGACCCCCTGGACTCCCGCGTTCGCGGAGTGACGAGACGGTCGGTTCGATCGACCGAAACCATCTGACCACCCAGCCCCG
The DNA here is from genome assembly GCA_028277795.1 of Rhodospirillales bacterium. Taxonomy (GTDB): domain Bacteria; phylum Pseudomonadota; class Alphaproteobacteria; order Rhodospirillales; family JANQFP01; genus JANQFP01. Next base: position 11,195 of record JANQFP010000244.1, on the reverse strand, counting down.
GGGGGCGACATGGACTACTACGACGACTTGGAGACCCGCGAGCCGCAGGCCCGCGAGGACACCCTGTTTGCGGCTTTGCCGGCGCAGGTCGCCCATGCCCGCGACCACGCGCCCCACTATGCGGCGGCACTGGCCGGCGTGGACCCGGCGGCGGTGACCGACCGGGCCGTCCTGGCCGCGCTCCCGGTGACGCGCAAGTCCGACCTGATGGCGCTGCAGAAGGCCCTGCCCCCCTTCGGCGGCCTCAATGCGGCGGCGCCTGGGGCCCTCGGCCGCCTGTTCCAGTCGCCGGGCCCCATCTACGACCCGGAGGGCCGCGACGACGACTACTGGCGCACCAGCCGCGCCCTGTTCGCCGCCGGCTTCCGCCCCGGCGACATCGTCCACAACACTTTCGCCTATCACCTGACCCCCGGCGGCTTCATCATGGACGGCGGCGCCCGCGCCCTGGGCTGCGCCGTCATCCCCGCCGGCGTCGGCAATACGGAACAGCAGCTCCAGGTCATCGCCGACCTGCGGCCGACCGCCTACGCCGGCACGCCGTCGTTCCTCGCCACCCTGCTGGAGAAGGCGGCCGCCGCCGACATCGACGTGTCATCCATCACCAAGGCCCTGGTGTCGGGCGAGGCCCTGCCGGCCAGCCTGCGGGCCGGCCTGGGCGAGCGCGGCGTCGCCGTCTTCCAGTGCTACGCCACCGCCGACCTGGGGCTCATCGCCTACGAGTCCCAGGCCGCCGAGGGCCTGATCGTGGACGAAGGGGTGATCGTCGAGGTGGTCCGCCCGGGCACCGGCGACCCGGTTCCCGAGGGCGAGGTCGGCGAGGTGGTGGTGACCACGTTCTCGCCGGACTATCCGCTGATCCGCTTCGCCACCGGCGACCTGTCGGCGGTGCTGGCGGGAACCAGTCCCTGCGGGCGCACCAACATGCGTCTCAAGGGCTGGATGGGGCGGGCCGACCAGACCACCAAGGTCAAGGGCATGTTCGTCCACCCCTCCCAGGTGGCCGAGGTGGTCCGCCGCCACCCGGAGGTGGCCCGCGCCCGCCTGGTCGTCGACCGCGAGGACGACAACGACGTGATGACCCTGTTCTGCGAGGGCCGGACCGACCAGCCGGGCCTGGCCGACGCCATCGCCGCCAGCGTGCACTCGGTGTGCAAGCTCCGCGGCCGGGTGGTGTTCGCCGCCCCCGGCGCGCTGCCCAACGACGGCAAGGTCATCGACGACGTGCGCCGTCTCGATTGACTCGGGCGCGCCATCGAACCGACTCGCGAAGCGCCTGGACGGCGCGGCCGAAAGCCCGCGCGGCGCGTGAGCGTCGCCGCCCTCGCATGAAATGACCCGGAGGGGCGTTTCATTGGCGCGGCGGCATGACTCGCTTCGTGCCGCCGGATGATCACAGTCCGGGCACATTCTCGCCACAATCGGCCCTTACATAGAGCATCAACCCAGAGACCCCCTCTCTGGCTCCCCTCTCCGGCCTTTTTTCGGCCGGACTGACGGCCGGGCGCCCCATCGGGCCCCCGGCCGTTTTTTTGTAGGGTTGCGGGACGGCCGCGGGTAAGTTGCCGCGCCGAGGGGGCCGTCTTGGGGGCGTTTTCACCGTGAGCGTGTTTGCCGGAAGTCATCTCACCTGCATCCGGGGCGAGCGCGCCGTGTTCGCCGCCCTCGACTTCGCCGTCGACGCTGGCGGCGCCCTGGTGCTGGTCGGCCCCAACGGCAGCGGCAAGTCGAGCCTGCTCCGGCTCATGGCCGGACTGCTGCGCCCGGCCGCGGGCCTGCTCACCTGGAACGGCGACACCCTGGACGACGAGCCCGACGTGCATCGCGGCCGACTGCACTACGTGGGCCATCTGGACGCCGTGAAGCCGGTGCTGACGGTGCTCGAGAACGTGGCCTTCTGGGCCGGTCTGCGTGGCCAGCGCGACGCCGACGGGGCGGCGCGGCAGGCGCTGGACGCCTTTGGCGTCGGGCGCCTGGCTGACGTGCCGGCGCGGTTCCTGTCGGCCGGACAGAAGCGTCGGGTGACCCTGGCCCGCATCGCCGCCGCGCCGGCGCCCCTGTGGCTGCTGGACGAGCCGACCACGGCGCTGGATGCCGCCGCCGTCGGGCTGCTGCGCGACGCCATCGCCCGCCACCGGGCCGGCGGCGGCCTGGTCGTCGTGTCCACCCACGCCGAGTTGGGCCTGGACGACGCCGCGACCCTGTCCCTCGACGACTTCGCCGCGGGGGGCGCCCGGTGAGCTGGCTGGCCCACCTGCTCCGGCGCGACCTGCGCCTGGCCCTGCGCCAGGGCATGGACAGCCTGATGGTGGTGGCCTTCTTCGTCATCGCGGTGGTCCTGTTTCCCTTCGGCGTCGGACCGGGGGTCAATACCCTGGCCCGCATCGCCGCCGGCGTCATCTGGGTGGCGGCGCTGCTCGCCTCCATGCTGGCGCTGGAGCGTCTGTTCCAGGCCGACTACGAGGACGGCAGTCTGGAGTTGCTGGCCCTGGCGCCGGTGCCCCTGGAGCTCATCACCCTGGCCAAGGTGGCGGCCCACTGGCTGACCACCGGCCTGCCGCTGATCGCCGCGGCCCCTTTGCTGGCGCTGGTCCTGTTCCTGCCCACCGAGGGCCTGTGGATGCTGGTCGCCGCCCTCGCCCTGGGAACGCCGACCCTGAGCCTGGTCGGCGCTGTCGGCGCCGCGCTGGTCCTCGGCTCGCGCCGAGGTGGCGTGCTGCTGTCGCTGCTGGTTTTGCCCCTCTACATCCCGGTGCTGATCTTCGGCGTCGGGGCGGTCAACCAAGTGATGCTGGGCGAATCGGCGCAACCCCATCTCATGATCCTGGGCGGCTTCCTGCTCGGCGCCCTCGCCCTCTGCCCGTGGGCGTCCGCCGCCGCCCTGCGCCAGGCGCTGGAGTGACGCGGGTGGAGGTCGGACGGAATCACGCTATACTCTCGTGGTGTCACAATGGGATCGTCCGACATGAACAAGACCATTCGCTTGAGCGAGCTGCGGGAAGACCTCGATGCTGCATTCGACCGCGTGTGCGACAACCATGAGCCGCTGCTCGTGGAACGCAAGGAGGGGGAGCCGGTGGTCCTGGTTTCGGCCCGGGACTACGCTTCCTTGGAGGAAACGGCCTATCTTCTCCGGTCCCCGGCGAACGCCAAACGCCTGCTGGAGGCGACCCGCACGCCCCGCGAGGACATGAAGACGTTCGCCGGTCTCGACGAGCTCAAGGATGAGATTGGTCTTTGAGCCGCGGGCTCTGGACGATCTGAAATACTGGACGAGAACCGACCGCCGAAAGGCGGGGCGTGTGCTGGAGTTGCTGGAGAGCGTCCTCCAAACTCCGTTCTCGGGGATCGGTAAGCCGGAACCGTTGCGCCACGGCTTGGCAGGCTGCTGGTCGCGCCGGATCGACCGGGAGCATCGCCTCGTATATCGCGTCCAGGCTGACGAGGTGATCGTCTATGCTTGTCGCTACCATTACGAATGAATCAACGGTTACCAAGGAGGCAAAGAAAAGATGACCTGTGAACAAAATAATCAAACAAAATTCTTGACAACATCATCCCAGGTTAATTTCTCGACTTCGGAGCACTGAAGCTTGAGGACTCCCCCCCCTCACCCATGCATCCCAATTATTCTGTATGGCGCCCCGAGCACCGTTTCGTAGTCTTTGTGGTTCCGGATGAACGACCAACATGCGCCGGTCCTTCGCGCCGGAGACCCAATGGACGAGTTGATTGTTAATTCCTTTGTCACCGAAACCATAGCCGCAGATGACGAGCGCATCCGTTTTCACCAAGCGGCGCCGGAACTCGCAGAAGAGGTCGGCAAAAATGCCACCGGTGTAAGCCAGCATCTTGTTGAACGTCCCGATCAGAATAAGCGGCCGTCCTTCCAATGGCCTCTGAGGGCGCCCGTCGGGGTCCTTCGTGTGCTCGATGTCCGAGATATCGAGACAGCAGCCGATCCGCTCGTCGTTCCGCCCTCCGTTCTCTGTGCGAAACCTGTACCAAACTATCGATCCGTGCAGCTTGAGAAGCGTGCAACCACACCTGTCATTGGAGAAAGCCTCTTGGTTCCAGTAACGAAGCGAGTTGACGGGTGCTCCGAATCCGTCAATCACTTCAACACCGTGGTCGCGCAAGAACCGGTCAACGAGGAGATCGTGGTTCAGTGTGAAGATGCTGACATTTCCAGAATCAGATGCAGCCTGCGCGTCCCGAAGAAACGTCAAGTATGAGGCGCAGGTCTCTCTGTCCGAAAGTTCCGAATGGACCACGTCGGCAATGTAACCAAGAATTTCGCGCGTCATGTCTTGAATTGGGAGGGAGGATCTGCCATTGCCCACTGAACTTGCAACCCTCATGCCACATCGGCATAGCTGTTCATTGATTTGGGCCCCAGAAATACTCACCAAGGCATTGTCGAGATCCCCGACCACTTCGTCATGGATCTGTCCCACCAAGTAATACAGATCCTCGTAGTTGATATCTCGGCCCAAAGTGCCGGTGTAATAGCTACTGACGTGGCAGTGGAGCCATTTCAGGAAGTCCGAGATGTGCGGCACGTAGGCGTCGGACGTACCCTTGTCGACGCAACGCCGTGCGCCTTTGAAGTAAGTCTCGTCAGTGTGCCGTGCATACCCCTTTCCCGATAGCACTGTTTCAGTGAGTTCCGCCGTGCTCGGAAACCCTGCACCAATTGACGCGCCGGACCCGAGCAAGAAAGCTGTGTTCAACCCGGGATGACCCATTCGAAAGCCCCGGAGGAATCGGCCGTCGCCGGCGGTCGCTCCGCGGCGAGGCGTCCGTGGTCCTCAGTGCAGGCTGGGCAAAGCCGCCGCACCGGGGCCTCAGAAGGCATCGACGACGTCCCTTGGGGCGGCGGGGCGGAGGTGATTCCGGAGGCAGTCGCGGACGGCCCGGTCCACCGGACGGCCGATGCGCTCGCGCAGATCGGCGGTGATGCCGGCGAAGTCGAACAGGTCTGTCTCGGCGCGCGGACAGAGGGTGACAAGGAGGTCGACGTCGCTGTCCGACCCTCCGTCGCCCCGCGCCACCGAGCCGAAAACGGCGGCATGTTTGGTCCCGCGGTCCCGCGACTGATTGGTGCGGGCGCGCGGCGTCGCCAGGATCCCGTCCAGTCCTTTGCGGGCATCGGCGTTCATGGTGCGACTATACCATGGGACTGTCGATCAAAGTGCCAACGTCGGCGCCCCGTCGATTGCCCCCTGGAAAACACCGCGGCCAGCGGGTAAAACCCCTGTCTTTGGGCCGGAGTCATGCATCGTTTCGCCAACCCTAACCGCTTCCTGCGCCTGAGCCGGCCGGTGATTCCGTGGGCCGCCGCGGTGACGGTGGCTTGCGTCGCCATCGGCCTCTATCTGGGCCTGTTCCGGGCGCCGCCCGACTACCAGCAGGGCGAAAGCGTGCGCATCATGTACGTGCACGTGCCGTCGGCCTGGATGGCCCTGTTCTGCTACGTGTCCATGGCCTTGGCGGCGGCGGTGGGGCTGATCTGGAAGCACCCCCTGGCCGACCTGGCGGCCAAGGCGACGGCCCCGGTGGGCGCCTGCTTCACCTTCCTCGCCCTGGTCACCGGCTCCCTTTGGGGCAAGCCCATGTGGGGCACCTGGTGGGCGTGGGACGCGCGCATGACCTCGGTGCTGGTGCTGTTCTTCCTCTATCTGGGCTACATGGCGCTCAACAACGCCTTCGACGACCCGCAGCGGGGGGCCCGCGCATCGGCCATCCTGGCCCTGGTCGGGGTCGTCAACGTGCCCATCATCAAGTTCTCGGTGGACTGGTGGTACTCCCTGCATCAGCCGGCGAGCGTCATCAAGGCGGGCGGGCCGTCCATCCACCCCAGCATGCTGTGGCCCCTGTTGTTCATGGCCGTCGGCTTCACCAGTTATTACCTGTGGGTGGTGCTGATCCGGGTGCGCGGCGAGATCATCGCCGGCAAGATCCGCGCCATCCGCCTGCGACAGGTTCACGGGGCGGCGGCCTAAGACCTTGGAAGCGGTGGCGCAGTTCCTGGACATGGGCGGCTACGCGGCTTTCGTGTGGCCCAGCTTCGCGGTGACGGCCGTGGTGCTGGTGGGCCTCCTGGTGGCGAGCCTGCGCTCGCTGAGGGCCCGCGAGGCGGCGCTGGAATCGCTGAAGCAGGCCGGCGAGGAGGAGGCCCGTGAAGCGGAAGCATAAGCGGCTCACCTTCGTCGCCGTGGCCATGCTGTTGCTGGCGGGCGCCACCGCCCTGGTGCTGACCGCCTTCGAGGAGAACATCGTGTTCTTCTACAGCCCCACCGATCTGCTGGCCAAGCAGCCCGCCGCGGACCGGCGCTTGCGCGTCGGCGGCCTGGTCGAGGAGGGCAGCATCGCCAAGGCCGACGGCGGCGCCGTGGTCACCTTCCGCGTCACCGACCTGGATAACACCGTGCCGGTGACCTTCCGCGGCATCCTCCCCGACCTGTTCCGCGAGGGCCAGGGGGTGGTCGCCGAGGGCCGCCTGGTCGACGGCACCTTCCGCGCCGACGAGGTGCTGGCCAAGCACGACGAGAACTACATGCCGCCCGAGGTGGCCGAGGCGCTGAAGGCGTCCGGCAAGTGGCAGCACATGAAGGATGCCATGGAGGACTCGGGCCAGATGCCCGAGGCGGACGCCCGATGATCGTCGAAAGCGGCCACTTCGCCCTGGTCCTGGCCCTGTTCGTGGCCGTGGTGCAGGCCACGGTGCCGCTCATCGGCGCCCAGCGCGGCGACGCCGCGTGGATGGCGGTGGCCCGCCCGGCGGCCCTGGCCCAGGTCTTCCTGGTGGCCGTGGCCTTCGCGTGCCTCACCTACGCCTACGTGACCTCCGACTTCTCGGTGCTCAACGTGGCCCGCAACTCCCATTCCGCCAAGCCGCTGATCTACAAGATCTCCGGCGTGTGGGGAAACCACGAGGGCTCGATGGTGCTGTGGGTGCTGATCCTGGCCGTGTTCGGCTCGGCGGTGGCGGCCTTCGGCGGCAACCTGCCGCCCGGCCTGCGGGCCCGGGCGCTGGCGGTCCAGGCCATGATCGCCGCCGGCTTCCTGATGTTCATCCTGTTCACCTCCAATCCCTTCGAGCGTCTGGTGCCGCCGGCGGTGGACGGCCAGGGCCTCAACCCGCTCTTGCAGGACCCGGGACTGGCCTTCCACCCGCCCTTCCTCTACCTGGGCTACGTGGGCTTCTCCATGGCCTTCTCCTTCGCCATCGCCGCCCTCATCGAGGGCCGGGTGGACGCCGCCTGGGCACGCTGGGTGCGGCCGTGGACCCTGGCCGCCTGGGCCTTCCTGACCATCGGCATCGGGCTCGGCTCGTGGTGGGCCTACTACGAGCTGGGGTGGGGCGGCTGGTGGTTCTGGGACCCGGTGGAGAACGCCTCGTTCATGCCCTGGCTGGCCGGCACGGCGCTGCTGCACTCCTCCATCGTGGTCGAGAAGCGGGACACCATGCGGGCGTGGACGGTGCTGCTGGCCATCGTCACCTTCACCCTGAGCCTGCTCGGCACCTTCCTGGTGCGCTCGGGCGTGCTCACGTCCGTGCACGCCTTCGCCACCGACCCGGAGCGGGGCCTGTTCATCCTCATCCTGATGATCATCGTCAGCGGCGGCTCCCTGGCGCTGTTCGCCTGGCGCGGGCCGAGCCTGCGCGGCGCCGGCCTGTTCCAGCCGGTGTCCCGCGAAGGCAGCCTGCTGCTCAACAACCTGCTGATGACCGTCGCCACCGCCGTGGTGCTGCTGGGCACCCTGTATCCCCTGTTCGCCGATGCCGTGGGCGCCGGCAAAGTCTCGGTGGGCGCGCCCTTCTTCAACATCGTGTTCATCCCCCTGATGGTGCCCATGATCGCCGCCATGGCGGTGGGTCCGCTGCTGTCGTGGAAGCGCGGCGACCTGGGCGGGGCGATGACCCGCCTGTGGGCCGCCGGCGTCGCCGTTCTGGCCGCTGCCGCCGTCACCTGGTGGGTGCACGAGGGCGGACCGCTGCTCGGCCTCGTGGGTATCGCGCTGGCCACCTGGCTGGCCGTCGGCACGCTGGTCGAGCTGGCCGAGCGCCTGCGCCTGTTCCGCGAGCCCCTGGCCGACAGCCTGCGCCGCGCCGCGCGGCAGCCGCGCGCCGCCTGGGGCATGTCCGTGGCCCACATGGGGCTGGCCATCGCCGTCGCCGGCATGACCGGGGCCGGGGCATGGAAGGTGGAAAGCATCCAGGCCATGCAGCCCGGCGAGACGGTGACCGTGTCCGGCTACGACTTCACCTTCGAAGGCGCCGGCCCCATCATCGGCCCCAACTACATGGGCGTCGGCGGCACCTTCACCGTGCGCCGCGGCGGCGACGTCGTCGCCGTTCTGCGCCCGGAGAAGCGGACCTACCCGGTGCGCAACATGCCGACCACGGAGGCGGCCATCCACACGCTCTTCACCGGCGATCTCTACGCGGTGATCGGCGACCGGGACGAGGACACCGGCGCCTACGTGACGCGGCTCTACTTCAACCCGCTGGTGGCGTGGATGTGGGGCGGCGGCCTGATCATGGTGGCCGGCGGGGCGCTGAGCCTGTCCGACCGCCGTTTCCGGGTGGGCGCTCCGGCCCGCCGCCGCCGGCCGGCCGCGGCCGCCGCCTCGGCGTGACGGACGCCGCCGTGAAGCGCCTGATCTACGTCGCGCCGCTGGCGGTGTTCCTGGTCATCGCGGCGTTCTTCTACAAGGGCTTCGACCTCAACCCGCGGGCGCTGCCGTCCATGCTCACCGGCCAGCCGGTGCCGCCCTTCGACCTGCCGCCCATCAAGGGCCGCGGCGACAAGGGCTTCGCCGACACCGACCTGCCGGGCGAGGTGTCCCTGGTCAACGTCTTCGGCTCCTGGTGCGTCGCCTGCCAGGTCGAGCACCCCTTCCTCATGGGCCTCAAGGAGCGAGGCCTGGTGCCCATCCACGGCATCGACTGGAAGGAGACCGACCCGGACGCCGGTCCCCGGTGGCTGAAGCGGTTCGGCGATCCCTACACCCTGGTCGGCGCCGACCCCGACAGCCGCGCCGCCATCGCCTTCGGGGTGACGGGGGCGCCCGAGACATTCGTCGTCGATCGCGCCGGCATCGTGCGCTACAAGCACGTGGGCCCCATCGACGCCGAGGACTGGGAGGACACGCTCTGGCCCGTGATCCGGGAGCTCAGGAAGGAATGACGGCCTTGGCGAGACTGCGGGCGACGCGGAACGGGCGACACCCCCTTCCCCTCATCCTGAGCAGCGGGCGCAGCTCGCGTGTCGAAGGATGGACGTCGCACCGCCTGGCAACCATCCTTCGACACGGCGCTTCGCGCCTGCTCAGGACGAGGGGGGCGGGGTTCCGACAACTACTTCGTGGCGTCCCGGCTGTGAGGACCGCCACCGTCGCCCTGCTGCTGGCCCTGGCCGCGCTCCCGGCGGCCGCCGTGGAGCCGGCCGAGATGCTGGCCGACCCGGCCCTCGAGGCCCGCGCCCGCGAGATCTCAAAGGGGCTGCGCTGCGTGGTGTGCCAGAACCAGTCCATCGACGATTCCAACGCCGAGCTGGCCCAGGCCATGCGCGTGCTGGTGCGCGAGCGCCTGGTGGCCGGCGATTCCGACGAAGCGGTGGTCGACTACCTGGTCTCGCGCTACGGCGACTTCGTGCTGCTCAAGCCGCGCTTCCAGAGCACCACCCTGGTCCTGTGGCTGGGGCCGGCGGTGATCCTGACACTGGCGGCGGCGGTGGCCGTCGCCTTCTACCGGCGCCGCACCGCCACCACCCGCCAGCCGCCGCCCCCCCTCAGCGACGAGGAGCAGCGCCGCCTGCGCGCCCTGCTCGACGACGGGTCCGGCTGATGACCGCCCTGTGGATCGCCATGGCGGCGCTGACGGCAGCGGCGCTGATCCTGCTGCTGGTCCCGCTGCTGCGCCGCGACCGCGCGGCCGAGACGGACCGCGGCGCCTACGACATCGCCGTCTACCGCGATCAGTTGGCCGAGGTGGACGGCGACCTGGAGCGCGGCGTGCTGACCCCCGAGCAGGCCGAGGCGGCCCGGCTGGAGATCCAGCGGCGCATGCTCGCCGCCGCCCCCGACGCGGACCCGGGGACCGCAGGAAAGGCCGCCACGCCGGCCCGCCGGTCCAACATGGCCGCCGCCCTGATCATCGCGGTCACGGTGCCGGCCGGCGCCGTCGCCCTCTACCTGGGCCTGGGCTCCCCCGACGACCCCGACCGGCCGCTGGCGGCCCGCACGGCCGCGCCGGCCCACGTCGACGGCGGCGGCCAGCCGGGCAGCGTCGAGTCCATGGTCGCGGGCCTGGCCAAGCGTTTGGAGGCCGAGCCCGACAACCTGGACGGCTGGCTGATGCTGGGGCGGTCCTACGCCACCCTGGAGCGCTACGGCGAGGCCGCCGGCGCCTACCGCCGCGCCGCCGACCTGATCGACGCCGACGCCGATCCCGGGCTGGCCGCTGCTGTCGGCTCCAACTGGGCCGAGGCCCTGGTCATGGCCGACGGCGGCGCCGTCGGCGCCACCGCCCGCGAGCTGTTCCGCCGCGCCCGCGCCGCCGATCCCTTCAATCCCAAGCCGCGGTTCTACCTGGGCCTGGAGCGCGCCCGCGCTGGCGACCGCCAGGGCGCCTTGGCCGAATGGGTGGACCTGGTCGCCGTCTCGCCCCCCGACGCGCCGTATCTGGCGGCGGTGCGCCAACAGATCGCGGAGGCCGCCGCGTCACTCGGCATCGACCCGGCGACCCTGACGCCGTCCCCCGAAGCGGCCGAACTGGCCAAGACGGTCATGGAACCATCCGCGACGGCGCGGGGCCCGGCCCCCGCCGCGCCGGCACCCGCACCGGCGGCCGCCCCCGGCCCCACCCGCGCCGACATGGAAGCGGCAGCCTCCATGACGCCGGAGGAGCGTGCCGAGATGATCCGCGGCATGGTCGAGCGCCTCGCCGCCCGGCTGGAAGAGAACCCCGACGACCCCGCCGGCTGGGACCGGCTGGCAAAGGCTTACGAGGTGCTGGGGGAGCGGGAGAAGGCGGCGGAAGCGCGGAAGCGGGCCGCGGAAGCGCGGGGGGAGTGAACGGCCGCCGGGCTCACCATCCCTCAGTTTCTCCACGCTCCCCAGAGTGGAGGCAGTGGGGCGAAGGATTGGAAGATGGCCTGGAGTCGGCGGATACCGCGTTTGAACAG
>JANQFP010000226.1 GCA_028277795.1 Rhodospirillales bacterium | reverse complement strand
CCTCAACCGTAGCGCAGGCTACGCTTTTCGGCCCGCTCCTGGCGGGGCGGCAGCCGGGACGCGACGCAGACCGTGGCGGATGTGAGAAATGCGGGCTAGCCCGTCGGGTGGAAGCGGATCACCGCAATGGCCGCCACCCAGCCGCCGTTGATCAGGCACGCCACCGCATACAGGTAGAGCGCCCGGCGGATGTCGGCGGGGCCCAGGCGGGCCCGGCCGTCGCCCATCCAGGCGTCGGTCACGGTGCCGTGGGCGTAGTGGCGGGGTCCGGCCAGGGCCAGGTCCAGGGCGCCGGCCGCCGCCGCCTCCGGCCAGCCGGCGTTGAACGACCGGTGGCGCCCGGCGTCGCGCAGCATGGTGCGCACCGCGCGCAGGGGCCGGGCGGTGGGCACGAACACGGCGGCCAGCGAAAGAAACAGGCCGGCCAGGCGCGCCGGAATCAGGTTCAGCGCGTCGTCGAGCCGCGCCGCCGCCATGCCGAAGGCCCGGTACTGGGGCGTGCGGTGGCCGATCATGCTGTCCATGGTGTTGACCGCCTTGTAGACCAGCAGCCCGGGAAAGCCGAACAGCACGTACCAGAACACCGGCGCCACCACGGCGTCGCAGAAGTTCTCGGCGCACGATTCGATGGCGGCGCGCGCAATGCCGTACTGGTCCAGGTAGGCGGGATCGCGGCCGACCAGGTGGGAGACCGCCTCGCGGGCCGGCTCCAAGCCCGGCTCCTTGAGGGCCACGGCCACGTCCTTGACCCGGTCGTAGAGGCCGCGCTGGGCCAGCAGCAGCACCACCAGCACGAACTCGACGATCCAGCCGAACTCGTGGTGCTGGCTCGGCCAGGCGACGCCCCAGCCCACGGCCGCCGCGCCCACCACCACCAGGAGCACCGCGAAGGCGCCGCGGACGGCCCGGTCCATCTCGCTGCGGTGCTCGCGGTTGAGCTTGCGGTCGAGGGCCTGGATGAGCCCGCCGATCACCGCCACGGGATGGCGCACCCGGCGGAACACGGACCGCAGCTCCCCCACGTAGGCCTCCACCACCAGGGCGACCAGGAGCAGCACCAGCGGGTCGAACCCCTTGGTTCCTCCGGCGAGGCCGAACGTGAACATGGGCCGAGCATGGGAGGGCGGCGGCGGGCCGTCAACGCACTTGCCCGGGACCGCCGCCGCGGCGTGGGTGACAGGGTCGGCCGCCGTGCGTATAGTCGCGCCGCCGGGATGCCGTCCGGAGGCCATGACCAGGCGGCCCCGGCCGCGGACGTCCGTCGGGCGCCGCGCGGCGAAGCGCTCGGAGGCAGGGACCAGGCGTCATGGACAATCACACCGGCATCATGATCTGCGGGCACGGCAGCCGGGACACGGCCGCCGTCGCCGAGTTCAACGGGCTGGCGGACCGCCTGCGCGACCGCCTGCCCCAGTGGCCGGTGGAAAGCGGTTTCCTGGAGTTCGCCCGCCCGGTCATCCGCGACGGCCTGGAGGCCCTCAAGAGCCGCGGGGCGCGGCGCATCGTGTGCATCCCGGGCATGCTGTTCGCCGCCGGCCACGTGAAGAACGACCTGCCTTGGGAGGTCAACACCTTCGGCGCCGACAACCCGGACATCGAGATGGTGTTCGGCCGCGAGCTGGCCATCGAGCCGCGGCTGCTGCGGGCCTCGGCCGACCGTATCGCGGAGGCCGAGCAGCAGGCGGCGCACCCCGTGCCCCGCGAGGAAACGCTCCTCATGGTGGTCGGGCGCGGCACCAACGACCCGGACGCCAACTCCAACGTCTCCAAGGTGGCCCGCATGCTGTGGGAGGGCATGGGCTTCGGCTGGACGGAGGTGAGCTACAGCGGCGTCGCCCACCCGCTGGTGGACGCCGGCCTCGCCCACGCCGCGAAGCTCGGCTACCGCCGCATCATCGTCTTCCCGTATTTCCTGTTCACTGGCGTCCTGGTGCGCCGCATCTACGACCACGCCGACGAGGCGGCGTCGCGCCACCCGGAGCTGGACATCCTCAAGGCCGGGTATCTGGGCGATCATCCCCTGCTGATCGACAGCTTCCTCGCCCGCATCGACGAGGCGCTGGAGGGCGAAGGCGTGATGAACTGCCAGCTGTGCAAGTACCGCGAACAGATCGTCGGCTACGAGGACACCGTGGGCACGCCGCAGGTGGGTCACCACCACCATGTGGTCGGTGTCGGCACCGACGCCGACCATCACGGCCACGGCCACCATCACCACGATCACCACCACCATCATCACCACGGTGGCCGCGACGGGTAACCGCGGCGGGTCGGCCATGTTCCATTACGTCCGCGACCCCAACGAGATCTACAAGCGGTCCTTCGACGCCGTCCGCGCCGAGACCGACCTGTCGGGGGTGCCGGCCGACGCGCAAGGGCTCGCGGTGCGCCTGGTCCACGCCTGCGGCATGCCGGACATCGTCCCCGACATGGCCATATCACCGGGCGCGGTCGCCGCCGGGGAGCAGGCGCTGGCCGGCGGGGCGCCGGTCTTCGCCGACGTGGAGATGGTGCGAGCCGGCATCATCGCCGAGGCCATGCCCAACCGCAACGAGGTCATCTGCACCCTCGGCGACGTAGCGCCGAGCGCCCGGCTGACCCGGTCGGCCGCCGCCGTCGATCTGTGGCAGCCGCGCCTCGACGGCGCCGTCGTCGCCATCGGCAATGCGCCGACGGCGCTCTACCGGCTGCTGGAGCTGATGGCCAAGGGCGCGCGGCCCGCCTTCATCGCCGCCTTCCCGGTGGGGTTCATCGGGGCGGCCGAATCCAAGGAGGCCCTGATCGCCCATGCCGGCGCCGTCCCCTACGTGACCCTGCGCGGCCGGCGCGGCGGCAGCGGGCTGGCCGCCGCCGCCATCAACGCCGTGGCCATGGGCATGCCGTGACGCCGTGGATCACCATCGTCGGCGTCGGCGACGACGGCCTCGCCGGCCTCACGCCGGCGGTCCGGACGCTGATCGACACCGCCGAGCTGCTGGTCGGTGGCGACCGCCACCAGGCCATGGTGAACGACACCGCTGCCGAGCGCCTGACCTGGGCCGGCGGCCTGGACACGGCCATGGCCGCCATGGAGGACTGGCGCGGCCGGCGGGTGGTGGTGCTGGCCACCGGCGACCCCATGTGCTACGGCGCCGGCACCAACCTGCAGCGGCGCTTCGGCGCCGACGAGATCGCGGTGATCCCGGTCCCCGGCGCCTTCAGCCTGACCTGTGCGCGCATGCGCTGGTCGGTGCCCGACACCGAACTGGTCACCGTCCACGGCCGGCCGGTGGAGAGCGTCAACCTGCACGTCCAGGCCGGCGCCCGGCTGGTCATCTTCAGCCGCGACGGCGACTCGCCGCGTCAGGTGGTCGACCTGCTGGTGGACCGGGGTTTCGGGCCCAGCGCCGTGACCGTCTTCGAGCACCTGGGCGGCCCGGCCGAGCGCCGCCTCGACGGCGTCGCCGGGACCTGGACGCACGACCGCTGCGCCGATCTCAACACCGTGGCGGTCGAATGCCGCCCCGGGCCCGATGCGCAGGACCTGCCGCTGGTCCCCGGCCTGCCCGACGAGGCCTTCCACAATGACGGGCAACTGACCAAAC
>JANQFP010000203.1 GCA_028277795.1 Rhodospirillales bacterium | reverse complement strand
GCCCTACGCCACGCGCATCGACCGAAACGACGACAAAACCAAGCCGCAGGCGCAGAAAAACTGCAATCACAGGCCGACTTGGTGAGAAATGCGGGTTAGGATCGCCCGCGTGAATGCAGGTGTCCCGACTCGAAACCGCGGTTCCCAGGATCTCACGTCGAGATTTCAGCAGTGGTGGAGCGCACCGGAAACCGATTCGGTTGGGGATAATGCGGTTCACATGAATTCCGTAGACCCCGAAAGATCGCCGCCCCGCTCAAAACTTTCCCGCATGTTGTCACGGATTCCGGCAGAGCCGCATGGCACACCAGTGGCA
Organism: Rhodospirillales bacterium; assembly: GCA_028277795.1. Taxonomy (GTDB): domain Bacteria; phylum Pseudomonadota; class Alphaproteobacteria; order Rhodospirillales; family JANQFP01; genus JANQFP01. Next base: position 23,543 of record JANQFP010000203.1, on the reverse strand, counting down.
CATGAAACGATGAGATGAAATAATATCAATATGTTATAGGCGAGAAATTCAGGCTCATCACTTGAAGGCTGAGGGCGTCAAGAAAACGCTCCAGTGGAGCGTTTTTAGCCCGAAGGTCGAGCACGGGCGACAGCCCGCGCGCAGACCGCGCAAGCTTCAATTCCAATCCCCGAAACCGGAAAACCCGTCAGATCAAAGCGTTATACGGCTTCCGGTGGCAAGCCGAACCGGCATGCCGGCGGACCGAGACCGAACCTCACGCGCCGTCTTTCAGGCCCCGGATCACGTCCTCGAGTTCGGCGATGGCGACTTCTCGGTCCTCGCCCTGCAGGCGCTCCAGATCAGCTAGGACATTGAGGCCGTAGCGTTCCTTGCGAATGAACTTCCGCGTGGTCAGGCCCTCGTCGTAGATGTTGGTGATGGCGAACGGGCGGATCTCCCGGGCGATGCCCTTGACCCGCAGCGCCGAGCGTTCCTCCGCCTCCACGAAGTCCTTCACCAGGGCGTACGTCTCGTAGGACATCAGGACGCCGCCGGGCTCCGCTTGGCCTTCCAGCCGCGCCGCCAGATTCACCTCGCCGCCGATGATCGTGTAGTCCATGCGCTCGGCGCTGCCGAAGTTGCCCACGTTGCAGTAGCCCGTGTTGATGCCGATGCGCATGAAGAAGGGCCGCTCGTACCCCTTGTCGAGCCAGATGTGTTGGAGCTCCCGCATCCGGTTCTGCATGGCCATGGCCATGCGCACGCAAGCCGCGGCGTCCTCTTTCACGCCCCTGGTCTCGGGATCGCCGAAGAACAGAAGCATGGCGTCGCCGATGAACTTGTCGATGGTGGCGCCATAGTCGAGGGCGATTGCCGACATCTCGGTGAGGTACTTGTTGAGCAGATAGCTCAGGTCCTCCGGCTGGAGATCCTCGGTGGTCGCGGTGAAGTCCTTGAGATCGGAGAAGAACACCGTGAGCTTCTTGCGCTTGGTCTCGAGCTGGACCTCCTGCTCGCCGCTGAAGATGGACTGGTAGATCTGCGGCGACAGGTATTTGGACAGCTTCTCCGAAAGCCCCTGCAGCATGGCGTTCTTGTCGTCCAGGGACTTGGCCAGCTTGTTGAGCTCGGCCTCCCTGCGGTCGCTGAGTCGGACCAGTTTCCGGGTCGATTTGAACAGCTTGTCGTAGGCGCCGAGCAGCGCTTCGAACTCGGCGGCCGCCTGCCGGTTCCTGATGGCGCCACTCTCGATGAACGCTTTCGCGTTTTCGAGGATGGCCGCCTCCTTCTTGAAGAGCTCGAAGCCCATCAGCTCTCGATTTTCTTCAACTCGAAGGTTGCGTTCTCCAGGTCCTCGGCGAACTCCTCGCCCATCTCCTCCATGTTGTCGTCGTCTTCCTCGACCACCCAGGTGATCCGAACGTCATTCCCCTGACCGGCCACCTCGTCCAGCGAGTCGAACAGGCCCATCAGCACCTTGGCCGTGGAGCTGTTGAAGTAGACCAGTTCGAACTCGAACCCGACGGTGGCGCCTTTCAGGCCCCGCAAGTGCTCGTCCAGGGCCTCGATCAGCTCGCCATAGAACGCGGTCACATCCTCGGGATAGGACTCGCCCTTGACGCGGAAACGGTTGGCGGCGAAGTCGAAATCGATTTCCGGCGAACGCTCGGTGGCGTCGATCTTGATATTGTCCATGGTGCCTGAACCCCCTCTAGAGATACGCCCTGAGACAAAAATACGAGTGTTCGTCGTCCACTTCCGTGAAGTCGAAATCGAAGCCGTGGACGGCCCGGCGCGCGATGTCGATGAAGCCGACGCCGGCGCCCTTGCTTCCCTGCGGGGTGTCCCCTTTTAGGGTCCGCTTGTAGAGGGCCTTGAGGCCGTCGGGATCCAGGCCCTTGATGTGGGTGAGCGAGTCGTTCAGGCGCGCCACGTCCTTCCGCTCCACCAGGTTGCTGCACGAGACGAAGTAGTGGTCGCCCTTCTGCCCCATGGTGAGGACGCCGTAGCGCAGCTCGTTCTCGCCCGACAGCGGTTCGCGCTCGGCGGAGTAGCGGATGACGTTCTGCATCTGCTCGACGAAGATGGAGAAGATGGCCTTGGACGTCTTCTTGTCGGCGTCCTCCAGCTCCAGCTTCCTCTTGATCGCCTGGCCGATGCCGGTGAGCACGCCCTCGGTCATATAGCCCGAGTAGCAGAACATGATCCCCTGGTCCTGCAGATACCCCCGGAGTCGGTACATTTCCTCGGCCAGCATGCCGGAGTCCTCCCCTCACCCGATCCTGAACCCGATCACCGAGACGTCGTCGCGACGGGGTTCCGGCCCCTGGTAGTCGCGAAGGGCGTCGAGGATCCGGGCCTTCTGTTCCGAGAACGGCATGTTCCGCAATGATCCGATCAGTTCCTTGAACCGCTTCTTGCCGAACATCCGTCGCCTGTTCCCCCCGATCTGGTCGATGAAACCATCGGTTATCATATAGAAACGATCGGTGTCGGAAATCCTGATCTCGTGGTTTGCGAAGGCCTTGTCGGACGGCACGCGCCGATACCCGATGCCGGACTTCTCGCCTTTGAACTCGGTGACGCCGTCGCCGTTCAGGCGGAACAGCGAGAACCGGGCGCCGGCGAAGTTCAGCGTTCGGGCACCGGGATCGATGCGGCAGATTCCCAGCTCGAGACCGTCGTCCGAGGGACCTTCCGCCTGGTCCTGACCCAACGAGTGCTTGAGGCTGCGGTTGATCAGCGGCAGCAGATGGGCCGGGTCGCCGTCGCGGCGGTCGCGGAGCGCTCGGTCCAGGGCGCCCGTGGACAGCATGGTCATGAACGCCCCGGGCACGCCGTGGCCGGTGCAGTCGGCCATGGCGACGATGAACCCCCCGGCACAGCGCCGATACCAGTACAGGTCCCCACCGACCACGTCCCGCGGCTGCCAGATGACGAAATGCTCGGCCAGGTCCTCCGCCAGGAAACGCTCATTCGGCAACAGAGAACGCTGGATGTTGCTGGCGTAGTCGATGCTATCCGAGATCACGCCCAGCGCGTCGGACAGCTCGTGCTGCGCCTTCTTGCGCTGCGCAACCTCGCGTCCCAGGCGTCGGTTCCACAGCACGATGACGCCGATGATCAGGCCCGCCCCGGCGGCGACGCCGCCGGTCCAGAGAAGGACCGTCGCCATGTCGATGCCGTGTTCGAAGCGCACGGTCAGGGCCTTGCTGCGCAGGGCCGCGTGCTCGTCCTCGCTCATGGAGGCGAGCGCCTTGTCGATCATGCCCGCCAGCTCCGGCCAGTCCCGCCGCACTCCCATGCCCTGGCGGTCGTTCTCGTACCGGGTCGGCGCCGCCACCTTCAGGTTGGCGTAGCCGTGCTTGTCGATGAGCCAGCTCCCCGCCGCCAGGTTGCTGACATAGGCGTCGGCCTTGCCGAGGGAGACGGCGGAGAGCGCGTCCCGGGAGGTGGCCACCGGCCTCAACGCGATCTCGGGGTAGTCGCGCTCGAGCCTCCTGTGCGTGATGAAGTTGTTTTCCACCGCCACCGTCTGGCCCGAGAGGTCCTCCAGCCCGGATATGAACGGCGCGTCCTTGCGGGTGAAGATGACCAGGGGGAACGACAGGTAGTCCTGCGTGATGGCCACCAGCTCCTCGCGCTTGGGACTGCGGGCGATGGTGGGCAGCAGATCGACCTTCTCGAACCGCGAGATCCCGTCGAGGGCGTCGTGCCACAGGATGGGCACCGGATCGAAACGGAGTCCCAGCTTGGCCAGCACCGTCTGCACGTATTCGATGGCCAGTCCCTTGGGCTCGCCCTCTTCCAGGTACTGGAAGGGCGGCCAGGTGCCGACCATGACGCGGACCGTGTCGTGCTCGGCCAGCCACGCCCGCTCGTCCGGCGTCAGCGCCAGCGGCTCGGCGGCCCTCCGATCGCCGGTCTCGGCGAGGATGGTCCTGCGTTCGGCCTCCGTGATGGTTGCCAGCGCCTTGTCGAGGATATCGCGCAGCTCCGGCCAGTCCTTGCGCGTGCCGACGGTCAGCACCGTGGGGGGCCGGCTGAGCGCGCCGACGACACCGAGGTTGGTCATCACCTCCCGTTCGATCAGGTGCATCGCCACCGCCCGGTTTCCGGCATAGGCGTCGGCCTCGCCCCGCGCCACGGCCTCCAGGGCGGCCCGCGTGTCGGCGTGTTCCGTCACCGTGAGATCGGGGACGTTCTCGAGCAGGTAGCGGACGTTGCCGAACCCCTTCTCGAGCGCCAGGGTTCGGCCCGCCAGGTCCTGCTCATTGGCCATGGGGGGTGCGTCGCGGCGGCCGACGATGACGTGGGGGAGCTTGAGGTAGGGCCGGGTGAACGCGTAGAAGGGGGCGCGCTTGGCGTTGGGCGTGATGTCCATCACCGCGTCCAGCCGCTTCTCCTTGACGTCGGCCAGCAGCTGCTTCCACGGGCCTGGAACGAGAACCATCCGGTCGCCGAGCCGCTTGTTCAGGGCGGCGAAGAAGCGGGGCGTGATCCCGGCATGCGAGCCGTCCTGGGCCCGGTAGCTGATGGGGGGCCAAGTGGTCATGACGCCGACGCGGATCTCGGGATGCTCCGAGAGCCAGGCCCGTTCCCAGTCGTTGAGCTTGAGCTCGCTCGAGCCGACGCGGAAGACGCGGCGCGCTGGCTCGTGAATCCAGCGCGCCTCGATCTCGCGCATCTCGGCGTCGGAGATGGCGGCGAAGCCCTGGTCGATTCCCTGGGCGAGGGCGGCTCGGGCAGACGGGACGCCGGCGCGTAGTCCGTTGCGCAGGATCTCGCCGGGCGCCCGCACCAGCCTGCCCCTGAGGCCGAAGCGGTCCAGCAGTTCCCCCAAGGTGGCGTCTTCACCCAGGACGGCGTCGACCCGGCCGTCCACCAGCGAGCGCAGCATGGCCTTGGGGGTGTCGTGGGGAATCACCTCGATCCCCGGATGGCGGTCGGCGACATAGGTCGCCTGGTGCGAGCCGGCGATGGCGGCGACCCGCCGACCGTCGAGCGTGGCCAGGGTCGGCACCACCTTGTCGGTGCGGCGGTGATAGAGCCCCGACGTGACTTCGTAGAAAGGCCGCGTGAATGCGATCCAGGTATCGCGCTCCGCGTTGCGGAAAAGGCCGCCGTTCACATCGGCCCGGCCGTCGCGGAGCATGGCCAGGGTCTCGCGGAAGGGCGCGGCACGGAAGCTTACCGGGATCCCCGACTTCTCCGACCACGTTCGCCAGATGTCCACCAGGAGGCCGCCCGGCTCGTCGGCCACGGAGATCTGCGAAAAAGGGGGATAGAACTCGGGGATCGCGACAACCAACCGATCAGGCGCCGCTGACGGCCCATTGTCGGCGGCCACGGTCGGGGAAAGCACGCACGCCGCCAGCAGGACCAGTCCGAGCAAACCGCCTTTCCACGACCCGATCTCCGACATCGCCCGGATAACCTTTTCGATGTTCGAGCCCACACGTCGGCGCGGGCAGCGGAGTCTCAGCATGGCCTCTGGCTCCACACCGACAGGCGCGTCTACCCCCCTCGCTTCAGGATGGAGGGGTCGATGGGGGGAGAGGTCAGGGCGACCGTCATCTTCTTTTCCAGCGATTGCTTGGATACGGGCTTGGCGAGAAACCCATGAATTCCGAGGTCGAGCGCATCTTCGAGGTTTTCGATGTTGGAATGGCCGGTCAGAATCACCACGGGCACATCGGGCGCAGGGATATCATCGCCCTTGCGCAGCTCCTCCACGAACTGGAAGCCGTTCATATTGGGCATCTCCAGATCGCAGATCACCAAGTCGAATCTCTTGCGGGATGTCCGGATCTTCTCCAACGCATCGCCGCCGTGGCTGGCGGTCATGACTTCCTTGACGCCGATGTCGAAAAGAACCTTCTCGATCAACTTCTGTATGAATGGCTCATCATCAACGAGCAGCACATTCAGATTGTCGAAATTGATTTCCGCCACGACTGTCTCCTAAAACAACCGTACCGTCGCCCGAGCCGGCAACAATGAATGCCATCATAACGCCTTGATGTAATTGGTCACGGCCTTAAGAGCCGCGTCCAGGTGGGGCACCGAGGCATCGATCTCTTCCCAGTCGCCCGCCTTTCCGGCTTGCTCCAGCCTCAGGCACACATCGGCGAGGTCGTTGGCCCCGATGGCGCGCGAAGACGATTTGAGCTTATGGGCCGCCGCCGCGATGCCGGCTGCCGACCGCTGGGAGTACGCTTCGTGGACCTCCGCGACGTTGGATGACGACGGCTCGACGAAGTCGTTCAGGATCTGCCGGAAGGTCTCTTCGTCGTCGCCGAACAGATCCTTGAGGACGGTCGCATCGACCGGATGCGACGACGGGGCCGGGCCTTCGCCGAGGGGAGGTCCTTCGGCCTCCTCCGCTGAAACGGGCGGCGGCCCTTCGTCGGTCGGGTCGGTTGTCGCCCGGTCGCCCGGCTCCAAGGGCAACCACTTGTCCAGTGCGGCCTGCAGCAAGTCCATCTCGAGGGGTTTGGTCAGATAGCCGTCCATCCCCGCCGCCAGGCACCGTTCCGCCTCGCCTTTCAACGCATTGGCCGTGATGGCGACGATGGGAACGCGATCATCCGCCGCATCCTCGGCATCGCGGATGGCGCCGGTCAGGGCGAACCCGTCCATTTCCGGCATCTGACAATCCGTCAGAATCAGGCCGTAGCGCTTGCGCCGCCACGCGGCCAGAGCCGCTATGCCGTTGTCCGCCACGTCGCAGGTATAGCCCAGCATGCGCAACTGGCGGCGGATGACATCCTGATTGGTCAGGTTGTCTTCGGCGACCAGGATAAGCTGGCCGGCTGCTTCGGCGTCCTCGGCCGTGGGGGCCTTTCGCACGATACGCTGGGCGACGAAGTCGTCCTTCCTGGTCTCGGGGCTTGCCCGTCCTGCCGCCGCGGCGACGGCGGTCAGGAATGAGGCCCGGCGCAACGGGTTCCCATCCACCGTGATCGAGTCCGCCAGGGCGGGGTCTCCCGGGTGTCGTCTCCCGTCGGTCAGAAGAACCAACCCGGTCCCGGCAAGCTGCGGTTCGCCGAGAACGTCGTCGCGGACGGCCAGCTGTCCGTCGACGCCCCACGCGGTGTCCACGACGACGACATCGAAGGGCTTGCCGGTCGCAGCCGCCGCCGATGCCCGCGCCGCAACCGGCTCGGTCTCGGTCAAGCCGACGACGTCCGCATTCCAATGCGTCAGATAACGCGTCAGGTGGTCCTTTCGTTCATCGGTGCGGCAGACGAGAAGCACCCGGAGTCCCGCCAGGTCATTCCCGTCGCCACCGTTCTCGGCGGTCTCCGAAGCGACCCCGACAGGAATCGTGACCGCGAAGGTGGAGCCCTTACCGAGCGTGCTGTCGACGCTGACGGCGCCACCCATGGCCTCGGTCAGTCCCGCACAGATGGACAGGCCCAACCCGGTGCCGCCGAACCGGCGGGTCGTCGAGGTCTCGGCCTGGGCGAAGGCTTTGAACAACTTCGGCAATACGTCCTCGGCAATGCCGATGCCGTTGTCGGCAATGCGGAATCGCACAGCGGTCCCCGAGCGGTCCCCCGCCACGTCCCAATCGGCACGGATGGTCACCGTTCCCGGTGTTTCGGGCCTGTCCTCGGTGAACTTGATCGCGTTCCCACCGAGGTTGAACAGGATCTGCCGAATCCGCACCGGGTCTCCCGTGACCGATGGCGGGATGGCGGGGTCGACGAAGGTGAGGAGCTGGAGGCCTTTCTTCCGGGCGTTGGGCGCCAGGGTCTCGGCTACGCCTTCGACCATATCGCGGATGGATATGGGGATGGTCTCGAGCGTCAGCTTGCCCGCCTCGATCTTGGAGAAGTCCAGGATGTCGTCGATGATGTGAAGCAGGGAAAACGCCGAGTCCCGGACCGTGGCCAACATGTCCCGCTGGTCGTCGTCCATTTCCGTCCGGACCAGCAGATCGATCATCCCCACGACGCCGTTCATGGGCGTGCGGATTTCATGGCTCATGGCAGCCAGAAACAAGTCCTTCGCCCGGGTCGCGGATTCGGCAACGTCCCGTGCAATCCTGAGCTCCTCGGCCTGGGTCTCCAGCGATCTGGCGAGTCTGTTGAGCTCCGCCTCGTTGCGGTCGCTGATCCGCACCAGGCGTCGCGTCGATTTGAGGAGTTTCTCGTAAGAGCCGAGGAGCGCGCCAAATCCGTCGACCGCCCTTTGGTCGCCGAGCACTCCCGATTTCAGGACGGCATTTGCCTTGTCAATGACCGCCTTCTCTTTGCCGAAGATATCTCCGCCCATGCGGCCGCACCGTCAAACGTCCCGACAGCCATATGTTCGCTCCGGTGCAAGTGACTTTGCAACAAGCGGTTTCCGTCTGCCGGGATTGGCGGGAGCCAAGCCAAATGAATTCGCCATACCCTCGATGACGGCGACCCGCACTTAGCAGGTCCCGTTGCCCGCGCCGTCATCGTCTGCTGATTCAATAGGCACGTTTCGAGGGCGGTTCGAGGGGGCCGGCCGTCGGCCGGCGATTAGTTGCGGCGTGCGCCGCCGCCATGCGTCGCACGGGCCCCCGAGGCTCTTGGGGCCAGAACCGCCCCATCCGCTATCCATTGCCCCCGCACGGTGTCCAGGAGGTGTGGCGTGTTGGCGGGCATCAGTGCCATGAGGCACGATTCTTGCTGGGTATCGACGCGATCATAATAAAGGAACACCGGGGCGGCGGTGCGTCCGGCCATTGCGTGACTGTTCATCGACACATGACTCTCAGCATCATTGTCGTCGCCGAAAACCCCGTTCGCGCCGCGATTCTTGACGAAGGATTGCGCCAGGGCGGCTACACGCCGGTCACGGTGCTGTCCGACACGGCCAATCTGGTCAAGAAGATCCATGCCATCGATCCGAATGTGATCGTTGTCGACCTGGAAAACCCGAGTCGCGAGGCCCTGGAGCAGATGTTCCAGGTTTCGAAGGCGGTGCGGCGTCCGGTGGCCATGTTCGTCGACCGATCCGATCGCGCCACCACCGAGTCCGCGATCAGCGCCGGAGTCAGTGCCTACGTCGTCGACGGGCTCAAGAAGGAACGCATTCCGTCGGTTGTCGAGTTGGCCGTCAGCCGGTTCGACGCCTTGGCCCGGCTGCAGGGCGAGTTGGATTCCGCCAAGGAGGCCCTTGAGGAGCGAAAGGCCGTGGAGCGTGCCAAAGGCATCCTCATGAAACAACACGGGTTGTCCGAACAGGAGGCCTACACCCGCCTGCGCAAATCCGCGATGAGCCAGAAGAAAAGGCTGGCAGACGTCGCCCAAAGCGTCGTCACGGCAGCCCGGGTATTGGACGAAGGCTAATAGCACAAATTATAGGCATATATTTTCGCTCAAGCCGCAATTCGCCCAAATGTTAGGCAATTATGGTGTGGGCGGCGCCGTGATGCGTCGCCAAGTCCTCGCAAATCCCCGGATTCCGGCGTTGTGAAGACTTGGCATGCGGATTGCCTAAGTAAGACCAACCGACGGCACCGACGCTGCTGCCGCCGAAAAAGCGCCTAAGAAAGCCGCATAGCAACGCCGCGCACCGAGTCCACCCTTTGGTGGCTTTCGGAACGCGGCATTTTTTTGCCCCGTGCTCGGGTGGGAGGAAACCGCGTGAACGGCCCGGCCTTTTGGCCGAGGACGCAAGAGGAGTGCATGTCGTGATGAAGGCATCGAAAAGAACCAACACCCCGACCCACCCGACGCGGCGCGGCGCCCTGCAACTGGCTGTGGCCGGTCTGATCGCCGTCGGCGTCTCCCTGACCTCCGTGACCGCGGGTGCCCTGGAACCGGAAAAGGAGGAACTCAAGTTCGGGTTCATCAAGCTCACGGACATGGCGCCGCTGGCCATAGCCTACGAGAAGGGGTTCTTCGAGGACGAAGGCCTCTACGTGACCCTGGAGCCCCAGGCCAACTGGAAGGTCCTTCTGGATCGGGTCATCGACGGCGAACTGGACGGCGCCCACATGCTGGCCGGCCAGCCTTTGGGCGCCACCATCGGCTTCGGCACCCAGGCCCACGTCATCACTGCCTTCAGCATGGACCTGAACGGCAACGGCATCACCGTGTCCAACGCCGTCTGGGAACAGATGAAGAAGCACGTGCCGCACAAGGACGGCAAACCGGTCCATCCCATCAAGGCCGACACCCTCAAGCCGGTGGTGGAGAGCTACCGGGCCGAGGGCAAGCCGTTCAAGATGGGCATGGTCTTCCCGGTCTCCACCCACAACTACGAGCTCCGCTACTGGCTGGCGGCCGGCGGCATCCATCCGGGCTACTACTCGCCCACCGACATCTCCGGGCAGATTCTGGCCGACGCGCTGCTGTCCGTGACCCCGCCGCCGCAGATGCCGGCGACCATGGAGGCCGGCACCATCTACGGCTACTGCGTCGGCGAGCCATGGAACCAGCAGGCCGTGTTCAAGGGCATCGGCGTGCCGGTCATTACCGACTTCGAAATCTGGAAGAACAACCCGGAGAAGGTCTTCGGGGTGACCAAGGCATGGGCCGAGGAGCACCCCGAGACTCACCTCGCCGTCGTCAAGGCCCTGATCCGCGCCGCCATCTGGCTCGACGAGAACGACAATGCCAACCGGCCCGAGGCGGTGGAGATCCTGGCGCGCAGCGAGTACGTGGGCGCCGACGCCGAAGTCATCGCCAACAGCATGACCGGCACCTTCGAGTACGAGAAGGGCGACAAGAGGCCGGTCCCCGACTTCAACGTCTTCTTCCGCTACTTCGCCACCTACCCCTACTTCAGCGACGCGGTCTGGTACCTCACCCAGATGCGCCGCTGGGGCCAGATCGCCGAGTACAAGCCGGACTCCTGGTACGACGAGGTGGCTCGCAAGGTCTACCGCCCGGACATCTACCTGAAGGCCGCCGCCCTGCTGGTCGATGAGGGGAAGGCCGCGAAGGATGATTTCCCCTGGGACACGGACGGCTACCGTCCGCCGCAGACCGAGTTCATCGACGAGATCCCATTCGACGGCCGCGCGCCCAACGCCTACCTGAACCGGTTCCCCATCGGTCTCAAGAACAAGGACCGGGTGGTGGGCGCCGAGGTCAAGGCCGGCAGTTGAGGCGACAACCGCGGCGACGATCAAACCACAGCGCCCGCCGGCCGAAGGCGGGTCACCGGAAGAAGGGTGCATCATGACCACCAAAGCTCTTTCCCTGGACGCGGGATTTCTGGGCCGACTGGCCCCCTTCCTGGGACGGCTGAAGGACCAGACACCCCGTGACGTCATCCGAGGCCTCCTGCGTTCGCTGGGCATTCCCGTCTTCGCCTTCGGGGTCTTCCTGGTTCTGTGGGCGCAGGGGTCGTCCCACATCGTCACCAGCCTGGGCACCATCCCCGGACCGGTGCAGGTCATGGAGGAGGCCGGCGCGCTGTGGACGGACCATCTGGAGCAGCGCGCCAAGGCCGACGCCTTCTACGAGCGCCAGGAGAAGCGCAACGCGGCCAAGCTCGCCAAGAACCCCGACGCCCAGGTCAAGTGGCGCAAGTACACGGGCAAGCCCACCTACCTGGATCAGATCCTCACCAGCCTGGCGACCGTGTTCATGGGCTTCGTCATCGGCGTGGTCGTCGCCGTGCCGCTGGGCATCTTCTGCGGCATCAGCCCGACCATCAATGCCGCCCTCAATCCCATGATCCAGATCTTCAAGCCGGTGTCGCCGCTGGCCTGGCTGCCTTTGGTGACCATGGTGGTCAGCGCCGTCTACGTGACCAAGGACCCGATGTTCGAGAAGTCGTTCCTGACGTCGGCGATCACGGTGACCCTGTGCTCCCTGTGGCCGACCCTGATCAACACGGCGGTCGGCGTGGCGTCCATCGACAAGGACCTGACCAACGTCAGCAAGGTCCTCCGGCTGAAGACGGCGACCCGGATCTTCAAGCTGATCCTGCCGTCGTCGCTGCCCCTGATCTTCACCGGCATGCGCCTTTCGCTCGGGGTCGGATGGATGGTCCTGATCGCGGCCGAGATGCTGGCCCAGAACCCCGGCCTCGGGAAGTTCGTGTGGGACGAGTTCCAGAACGGCAGCTCCCATTCCCTGGCCCGCATCATGGTCGCGGTGTTCACCATCGGCATCATCGGGTTCCTGCTGGATCGGGGCATGCTGACCCTGCAGCGCCTGTCCACCTTCGGCGACAAACGGTGAGCGGGGAGGGAGCCATGTCATTCCTGGACCTGAAATCCATCGCCAAGGGCTACGGCAGTGGTTCGGACCGGACCGAGGTGCTGTCCGACATCAGCCTGTCCATCGCCGAAGGCGAGTTCGTCGCCATCGTCGGTTTCTCGGGCAGCGGCAAGACGACCCTGATCTCGATCATCGCCGGACTCGTCGCGCCCGATCGGGGGCAGGTGCTGCTGAAGGGGGAACCGGTCACCGGTGCCGGGCCCGACCGGGGCCTGGTCTTCCAGAGCTACTCCCTGTTTCCGTGGCTGACGGTCCGCGGCAACGTCGGGCTGGCCGTGGACGCGGTCTTCTCCAATGAGCCCAAGGCCGAGCGCGCCGCCCGGGTGGACAAGTACGTGGACATGGTCGGCCTCACCCCGGCCGCCGACCGCCGCCCGGCCGAGCTGTCCGGGGGCATGCGCCAGCGGGTCGCCGTGGCCCGGGCGCTGGCCATGAGTCCCGACATCCTGCTCCTGGACGAGCCGTTGAGCGCGCTGGACGCCCTCACTCGCGCCAAGCTGCAGGACGAGATTGAGACCATCTGGCGCCGGGAGAAGAAGACCGTCGTCATGATCACCAACGACGTGGACGAGGCGATCCTGCTGGCCGACCGCATCATCCCCCTCAAGCCCGGCCCCAACGCCACCCTTGGCCCCGATTTCGCGGTCAACATCCCGCGTCCCCGCGACCGGACCGAGATGAACCACGATCCTGTCTTCAAGGGCCTGCGCGCCGAGATCACCCGTTACCTGATGGACGTGGGAATCGAACGCAGCGCCGAGGCCGACGGTGGCCCGGCCCTGCCCGACGTGGTGCCCATGGACCTCCGCCGCGGGGTACCCAAGGCGGTGAAGGACGCGGCGGCGCCTCGCACGGGACACCCGGAACGGTACGTGGAATTCCACAAGGTCAGGAAGGTTTACCCGACGCCCAAAGGCCCACTCACCGTGGTCGAGGATTTCAACCTGCGGCTCCACAACGGCGAGTTCGTTTCGTTGATCGGCCACTCCGGGTGCGGCAAGTCGACGGTGCTCAGCATGGTCGCCGGCCTCAACGAGATCACCGGCGGCGGCATCATTCTCGACGACCACGAGGTGTCGGCGGCCGGTCCCGACCGGGGCGTGGTGTTCCAGGCCCCGAGCCTGTTTCCGTGGCTGAGTGCCCGGGACAACGTGGCCCTCGGGGTTGACCGGGTGTTCCCCCACGTGGGCCAGCGCGAACGCCGGGACATCGTCGAGTACTACCTGACCCGGGTCGGTCTGGCCGACGCCATGGACAAGAAAGCATTGGAGCTGTCCAACGGCATGAAGCAGCGCGTCGGCATTGCCCGGGCCTTCGCCCTGTCGCCCAAGCTGCTGCTGCTCGACGAGCCCTTCGGCATGCTGGACTCCCTGACCCGCTGGGAGCTCCAGGAAGTCCTGATGGACGTCTGGAAACGGACCCGGGTAACGGCCATCTGCGTCACCCACGACGTGGACGAGGCGATCCTGCTGGCCGACCGGGTGGTGATGATGACCAACGGCCCCCACGCCACCATCGGCAACATCATGGACGTGGACCTGCCGCGGCCGCGCACCCGCAAGGCCCTGATCACCCATCCCGACTACTACCGGCTGCGGGAAGAGCTCCTGACCTTCCTGGAGGAGTACGAGCAGGGGCTTCCCGGTCCATCCCGGGACGGCGGGGCCGGCGCACCCGCGCCCGCGGGCCGTGCCGCCTGACCGAGGGGAGACGGGCCATGAGCAATCCCAGACCAAAGTTGGTGATGATCGGCAACGGCATGGCGGGGATGCGTGCCGTCGAGGAGATCCTTTCACGGGATGCCGATGCGTTCGACATCTCCGTCTACGGCGCCGAGCCCGCCGTGAACTACAACCGCATCATGCTGTCGCCCGTCCTGGCGGGCGAAAAGCGGTTCGACGAGATCATCCTCAACGACCGTGATTGGTACGACCGGAACGGCGTCACCCTGCACGCCGGCGTCCGCGTCGCCACCATCGACCGGAACGCCAAGTGCGTCGTGCCGGCGGACGGGCAGCCGGAGGCATACGACAGGTTGATCATCGCCACGGGGTCCGAGCCGTTCGTCATTCCGGTGCCCGGACGCGACCTGGACGGGGTGCGCACCTTCCGCGACATGGACGACGTCAACGCCATGCTGGAGGCCACCAACCGTTACCGAAACGCCGTGGTCATCGGCGGCGGCCTGCTGGGCCTCGAAGCGGCCAGCGGCCTTCGTCAGCGGGGCATGACCGTGACCGTCGTCCACCTCATGGACGTGCTGATGGAGCGCCAGCTCGACGAGGCCGCCGGGTTCCTGCTCAAGCGGGAGCTGGAAGGCCGGGGCATCACGGTGCTGACCGGCGCCAACACCAAAGAGCTGTTGGGCAACGGCCGGGTGGGCGCCGTGCGTCTTGAGGACGGCCGGGAGATCCCGGCCGAGCTGGTCGTCATGGCCGCCGGCATCCGCCCCTCGACCGCCCTGGCCCGCGACGCCGGCCTGGAGGTCGAGCGGGGGATCGTGGTCGACGACCACCTGCGCACGTCGGACCCGCACATCTCCGCGGTCGGAGAGTGCGTCCAGCACCGGGGCCAGACATACGGCCTGGTGGCGCCCCTGTTCGAGATGGGCAAGGTGCTGGCCGACCAACTGACCGGTCATGCCGACACCGTCTACGAAGGCTCTGTGGCCAACACCAAGCTCAAGGTGAGCGGGGTCGACGTGTTCTCGCTCGGCGACTTCGCCGGGGGCGGGGACACCGAAGACATCGTCTTCCGTGATGCCGCCCGCGGGGTCTACAAGCGGGTCGTACTCCAGGACGACCGCGTCCGGGGCGCCGTGCTCTACGGCGATACGGCGGACGGAGCCTGGTACGTCCAGCTTCTCAAGGACGGCACGGACATCTCGTCCTACCGCGACACCCTGATCTTCGGGCGGGCCTGCACGGAGGGCCGCCCGCGGGACCCTAGGGCGGCCGTTGCAGACCTGGCAGACGAGGCCGAGATCTGCGGCTGCAACGGCGTGTGCAAGGGGGAGATCGTCTCGGCCATCGCGGCCAAGGGCCTGTCCAGCGTCCAGGAAGTCCGGACCCACACCAAGGCGTCGTCGTCGTGTGGGTCGTGTACCGGCCTGGTCGAGCAACTGCTGTCGCTGACCCTCGGCGGGGACTATGCGCCCGCGGAGGTCCAGTCGATGTGCGGCTGCACCGGGCACGGCCATGACGACGTCCGACGCCTGATCGTGGCCAAAGGTTTGACCAGCATTCCGGAGGTGATGCAGGAGCTGGAATGGACGACGGCCACCGGCTGTCCGAGCTGCCGGCCGGCCCTCAACTATTATCTGCTCTGTGCCAATCCGGGCACCTACCGGGACGACGCCCAGTCCCGGTTCATCAACGAACGGGCCCACGCCAACATCCAGAAGAACGGCACCTATTCGGTGGTCCCTCGCATGTGGGGCGGCTTGACCAACGCGGCGGAGCTGCGGGCCATCGCCGACGTGGTCGACAAGTTCGCCATACCTACCGTCAAGGTCACCGGCGGTCAGCGCATCGACCTTCTGGGCGTGCGCAAAGAGGACCTGCCGGCCGTGTGGGCGGACCTCAGCCAAGCCGGTCTAGTGTCCGGTCACGCCTACGGCAAGGCCGTGCGCACGGTGAAGACCTGCGTGGGCCAGGAGTGGTGCCGTTTCGGCACCCAGCGGTCCATGGACATGGGTGTCCAGATCGAGAAGCTGTGCTGGGGAAGCTGGACACCCCACAAGGTCAAGATGGCCGTGTCCGGCTGCCCGCGCAATTGCGCCGAGGCGACCATCAAGGACTTCGGCGTGGTCGCGGTCGACAGCGGCTGGGAACTCCACGTGGGCGGCAACGGCGGCATCACCGTTCGGGTGACCGACCTCTTGTGCAAGGTCGAGACCCAGGAGGAGGTGCTTGAGTATTGCGGCGCCTTCCTTCAGCTCTACCGCGAGCACGCCCGCTACCTGGAGCGCACCGCGCCTTGGGTGGAGCGGGTCGGCCTCGAATTCGTCAAGGCGCGGATCGTGGAGGACGCGGACTCCCGCCGGGCGCTGTTCACGCGTTTCCTCGAATCCCAGGAACACGCGCAGACCGACCCCTGGCGACAGCGCGCCGAGGACGACGTGGACGCCCACGAGTTCACGCCGTTGGCGGTGGTCGCCTGAAAGGGGGAGCGAACGATGATCACCTGGATTCCCGTGGGTCACGTGGACGACATCCCCAGGCTCGGTGCCCGGGTGGTCAAGTCGCCCGGCGGCGACATCGCCGTGTTCCGCACCGAAGGCGACGAGATCTTCGCCCTCTATGACCGCTGCCCCCATCAGGGCGGTCCCCTGTCCCAGGGCATCGTCCACGGCAAGGCCGTGGCCTGCCCGCTGCACAACTGGACCATCGACCTCACGACCGGCGGAGTGGTCGGACCGGACGAAGGCTGCACCCGGGTCGTCCCCGTGACGGTGACCGACGGCCGAATTGCCATCGCCCTCGATGTGGAGGCGGAGGCGACAGGAACCGATGGGTGAGCCGACCCGCACCACCTGTCCCTACTGCGGGGTCGGTTGCGGCATCCTGGTGACTCGCGACGAAGACGGGGGCGTTCAGGTCGCGGGCGATCCGGATCATCCGGCCAACTGCGGGCGGCTGTGTTCCAAGGGTGCCGCATTGGCCGAGACTCTGGGCCTCGATGGGCGGCTGCTCCATCCCCGCATCGCCGGGCGGCGGGCAAGCTGGGACCTGGCCATCCGCGTGGTGGCCAATCGGTTCACGCGGGCCATCGACGAGCACGGCCCGGACGCCGTGGCCTTCTATGTCTCCGGACAACTGCTCACCGAGGACTACTACGTGGCCAACAAGCTGATGAAGGGCTTCATCGGCAGCGCCAATATCGACACCAACTCACGGCTGTGCATGTCCAGCTCCGTGGCCGGGCATGTGCGGGCCTTCGGCTCGGACACGGTTCCGGGATGTTACGAGGACCTGGAGCTGGCCGATCTGGTGGTCCTGGTGGGCTCCAACACCGCGTGGTGTCATCCGGTGCTGTTCCAGCGCCTGGCGCAAGCCAAGGAGCAGCGGGGAACCCGGATCGTGGTCATCGATCCGCGCCGCACCGAGACCTGCGAGGCCGCCGACCTGCATCTGGCCATCAGGCCGGGGACCGATGTCACCCTGTTCAACGGTCTTCTGTCGCACCTGGAAGTGGCGGGGGCCCGGGACCAAGCCTTCGTGTCGGCCCACACCAGTGGTCTCGACGAAGCCCTGCGGACGGCTCGGGACACGGCGCCGGACGTCGCTGATGTCGCCGCAGCCTGCGATCTTCCGCGCGCCGAGGTCCGCCGCTTTTTCGATTGGTTCGTTGGCACCAGCAAGATCGTCACCGTCTACTCGCAGGGGGTCAACCAGTCCATCCAGGGGACCGACAAGGTCAACGCCATCATCAACTGCCACCTTCTGACCGGCCGCATCGGCCGACGCGGGAGCGGTCCGTTCTCGGCGACCGGTCAGCCCAACGCCATGGGCGGCCGGGAAGTCGGCGGCCTCGCCACCATGCTGGCGGCCCACATGGGGTTCGGTGCCGAGGACATCGACCGGGTCCGCCGATTCTGGCGAGCCCCCGCCATGGCGACCGGCCCCGGCCTCAAGGCCGTGGACCTTTTCGATGCGGTCCACGATGGCCGGATCAAGGCGTTGTGGATCATGGCCACCAACCCGGCGGTCAGCCTGCCCAACGCGTCCAAGGTCCGGGCCGCCCTGGAGCGGTGCCCGTTCGTCGTCGTGTCCGACTGCGTCGAGCGGACCGATACCAGCCGCTATGCCCATGTCCTCCTCCCCGCCGCCACCTGGGGCGAACGGGATGGCACGGTGACCAACTCGGAACGCTGCATCTCCCGCCAGCGGCCTTTCGTGGCGCCGCCGGGGGAGGCGCAGCCCGACTGGCGCATCGTCCGCGACGTGGCCCGTGCCATGGGGTTCGGGGACGCCTTCGCCTACCGGGATCCGGCGGAGATCTTCCGCGAACACGCCCGACTTTCGGCCTTCGAGAACGATGGAACCCGCGACTTCCATATCGGCGGCCTCGCCGGCCTGGATGCGGACGAATACGGTGGGCTGGTTCCCGTGCAGTGGCCGGTCCGGGTGCCCGGCGACGGCGGCCGCGCCCGCATGTTCGAAGACGGGCGCACCTTTGCGCCCGACGGCAGGGCGCGGTTCGTTGCCGTCCGGCCGCGCGCGCCCCGACGACTGACCGGGCCGTCGTTCCCGCTGGTCCTGAATACCGGCCGAGTCCGCGACCAATGGCACACCATGACGCGCACCGGCCGGGCACCGCGGCTGGCGCGCCACCGGGCGGAGCCCTACGTGGAGCTCCACCCCCGGGACGCCGACGGGCTCGGAGTCGCGGACGCCGGGTTTGCTCGGATCGAGACCGCGTTCGGCTCGGTCCTGGCCCGGGTGCGGGTCACCGAGACGATCCGCCGCGGCGAGGCGTTCATACCCATGCACTGGAACGACCAGAACGCGGCCCGGGCCGTCGCCGGGACGATCGTCGCCGACGAGGTGGACCCGGTCTCGGGTCAACCGGGCGCCAAGCTGACGCCGGCGCGCGTCGTGCCCTGGACACCCGCGTGGCACGGGTTCCTGCTGACCCGGTCGGCCGCCGCGCGGCCCGCCACGGACTATTGGTGCCGATCCACCATGGGACCATGCCAACTGTTCGAACTCGCGGGCTCGGCAATCCCGGAGGACTGGTCAGTTGTCGCGGGGCAACTCCTGTCATTCTCCGAGGGCGAGCGGCTGAGCATGATCGACCCCAAGGGCGGCTCCTTCCGCTGGGCGGTCATCGAGGGCGGATGCCTTGCTGGCTGCCTGATGGCGTCGACGGGCCCCCGGCTGCCGGGCCGCGACTGGCTCGCCACCATGTTTGCTTTCGGAGAACTCGATGATTGGACCCGGGCCCGCCTGCTGTCGGGCCATGGTGCGGGCGCGGAGGCCGACGCGGGACCGGTGGTCTGCTCGTGCTTCGGGGTCGGCCTGAAGACCATTGTCGAAGCGGTCCGCGACGGCGGGTTGGTGAGCGTCCAAGGGATCGGCGAGGCGCTCGGCGCCGGGACCAACTGCGGCTCCTGCCGCCCAGAACTGGAAGCGATCCTGAAGTCCGAGGGCAGCCAAGCTCCCGTCGACCACGCCGCGTGAAATCGGCCTACCGATGTTCGGGACTCCGCAGATGGCAAGGGGGACTAGCGCGCGGAGCCGCTCAGTGTGCCCAGCCCGGAGCCGCCATTTCGAGCCGGTCGGCGAACGCTTCCAGGGTCCCGAGCCAATGGCAGCGGTCCGGCAACGGGCGGCCATTGAGGGCCCACTTGATTGCCGCTGTTCCGGATGGATCGATCATGGGCGAACGTTACGGATTTGTTAAATCATTGCCGAGGCTTGACCTGGACATCGATTGAGCCAAGATATCCAATGTTGGAATGTTGGGGTGTCCATCAATCGCTGTGAAATTCGCGGGGGGATCTGGACGCCCAAACGTGAACGCCGAGGCGTCGGCGCGTCCGCATTGGGGTGCGGTAACGTCGCGTGGTGCCCCAGGCACGGCCGTCGTACGGGGAAGGGAGGCTTCGTGCGGTCGCCGCTCAGGTGATCGAATGCCGTTGCCCCCAACCTCCCAGCGTCTTCCCAGCCGTTCCACGCGCGAGTTCTTGTGGCGAAGCCATCCGGGAGCGCCGATGCCGGCCCCGTGGCATGTCGCGCCGCGCACGCAGTTTGCGATGCATCGCGCGAACACGCGGTCATGGCGGCCTCGCCACCGCGCGCCGGTTCGCGGGCCTCGGGCCGCCGAGTCCCTGCGTTGGGCCATCCGTGGAAATTGGCATGCGGTTTGCTGGATGTCGGATGGTTCGCTGACGACGTCGGGTCGTGACGGGACGACAGGGCCCGCATCCGCGTCACGCGGTCCGTGGGCGATGGGCGGTCAACCTTGCAGGGGACACGGGCTGTGCCCATGTTGAAAATCGTTGGGACATCGAATTGAAATCACGTAGGGTATTACGCGCATATCCGCATGTACTAAGTCCAAACCAAGCTTTTTTAGGACATAATATGAAGACTCTGCTACTTGTGGAGAAAACGAGGGGAAGATGGTGCTCAAGGGATGGAGACTCATGGTGATCTGTCGATCAGGGCAATTGGATGTCTTTCCGCTCCACCACGTACGGGCCTCTGCGCGCCACCGCCTCGGTAGACCGTAGACGGCGTTCGTCTGTCGCGCGGGCGAGGGTCGCGGCCCGTCGGCAGCTCGCGGCTCCCGGGAGAGGTCGTCGGGCCGGCGAGTCCGACGGACCGATTGGGTGCAACGCCCGCGCGAAGCCGGCCGGGCCCGACATCGCGGACCGGCGATGCCGGGCCGTCGTTCCCGCACCCGGCAAACCTGATTCGCGGTCGCGCGTGGCTCGGGTTTCCCGTATCGGATGTCAACGCATCCGCGACCCCGAGGCCGGCGGCACGGGCCCATTGGTCGGGTCTGCTGGACGATGAACGGACCTCTCGGAGGGGGAGCCCGGGGCGCAGGCCACGCCCGGCGGCGGGACCGCGTCCATGGGGGTCCGCGGGGTCTGTGGTTCCGTGCGATGCGACTTCGGGCGTGGTCCGCGGCTCTGACCGTCTTGGCGGCCCTGGCCGCATCGCCCGCCCCCGCCGCCGACGTCAAGCGCGTGGTGCTGCTCGAGACCGCAACCCTCGCCGTGATCCAGGAAATCACGTCATCGCTCGTGAGCCAACTCGAGCACCTGGGATACCGGCAAGGCGAGACCCTCGATCTCGAAATCGTCAACGCGGAATGGAGCCGTGAGCGCGGCGAGAGCCTGCTGCGCGCGGCGATCGCCGAGAGCCGGCCCGACCTCGTGGTCAGCGTCGCGACTCTCGCGTCGCAGACGGCCCGGGCGGTGCTGCGCGGAACCGACATCCCGCAGCTGTTCGTCCTCGTCTCCGCGCCGGTCGAAGCGGGGCTGGTCGACTCGTTGGACGGCCCGACAGGCACCAACATCACCGGACACACCCCTCGCGTGCCGATGGCCGCGCGGCTCGAACTGGCGATCGTGATGCTGCAGAAGGCCGAGGTCCGTTGGCCGGTTCGCATCGGCGTCGTGCATTCGGATTACCCGTCGGCGCTGGCCGACTTGGCGGACCTGGAGCGGAAGGCGGCCGGCCGCGAAGACGCCACGGTCGTCCCGCTGAAGGTCGGGGCGCCGTCGGACGCAGGCGGCGTCGACCAAATGACACGGGAGGTCCTGGCCCGGATTTCGACGTGGACGGAGCGGGTCGACGTGCTGTGGGTGGCCGGGGGCCCCATGGGGCGGTCGGGGGACTTCATCGCCGCCGTGTCCGCCGCATCTTCGGTGCCTGTGCTGGTCACGCCGGACGTGAAGACCCTGTGTCGGGGGGCGATCTTCGCCGTGGCCGTGGACGCGGACACTCAGGGCCGCGACGCGGCGCAAATGGCCCACGCCATCCTAGGAGGAACAGCCGCGGGCGAGATCCCCATCGGACATCCGGACGCCATCCGGGTCGCCGTCAACCTCGACGAGGCCATCCGACGGGGGATCGTGGTTCCGCCGGACGTGCTGGAGGTCGCGGACATCGGCGTCTGCACACCCAACCGCCGAGCCGGGGGGCGACGGAATTGAGCGTTCAAACCAAGGTTCTGCTGGCCTTTCTGCCGATCGTTCTGATCACCACCCTTGGCCTCGGCGGATGGTCCTACATCCAGGCCCGCGACGCCGTGCACGCGCGCGAGTTCCAGGAGCTGCGCCTGACCGTCCTGGACCGGATCGAGCATGAGATCGCCCGGCGCGACAAGCTCTTGAAGTCGACCGGGACCGATCACATCGAGTCCTACGTTTCCGCCTACAAGGCCGACGCCCTGGCCGCCGTGACGGCGGCGGCGCAACGGCGACCCAACCTCAGGTACGTCGTCGTCGACACCGGGGGCGAGATCCTGGCGCCGGGGACCGACGACGGAGCCGCCGGCAGGCCGGCCGCCGTCTGGCGGGAGGCGGCAAGGCACGCCATCGATGCCCGTGGCGACATCGTCACCGGACGCCGGATCGTCGACGAGGTCTGCCTGTTCTACGCGGCCCGGGCGTATCTGCCGTGGGGGTGGGTGCTCGTCGCCTCGATGCCGGAACCCGCCGTTTCGCTGGCTCTGGCTTCGATCTGGCAAACGGCCTTGGGCGCGGCGGTGGTCGCCAGCCTGGCCGGCGCGCTGATCTCGGGGTGGCTGACCCGATCGACCGTGGTGCGGCCGATCCAGACGCTCAAGGAGACCTCCGCCAAGATCGCCGAGGGCGAAACCGTCACCGACATCCCGGTCACCGGAGGCGACGAGCTCGCCGGGCTGGCCCGCGAGATGGAGGCCATGGTGCGTTCGCTCGAACAGAGCCGGCAGGAGACATGGGAGGCGGCGGAACGGCTGCGATTGCTGATCGAGCAGGCGCCGGTGTCGATCGCCATGTTCGATCGCGGCATGCGCTATGTGGCCTGCAGCGGTCGATGGCTCTCCGACTACGGGCTGGACGGCGAAGACCTGACGGGACGCAGCCACTACGACGTGTTTCCGGATATTCCAGACCGCTGGAAGGACATCCACCGCCGGTGCCTCGGCGGCGCCGTCGAACGCTGCGACCAGGACCCGTTCGAGCGCGACGACGGCCACGTCCAATGGCTGCACTGGGAGGTGCGGCCCTGGTACGCGGCAGGCGACGAGATCGGCGGCATTGTCATGTTCACGGAATCGATCACCGACCGGGTCGAGGCCACCGCAGCGCTGCGCGACAGCGAGGAGCGGTTCCGCGGCGCCTTCGAGGGGGCGGGGCAGGGCATCGCGCTGGTCGGCCTCGACGGCAAGTGGATGCAGGTCAACCGGACGCTGTGCGATCTGGTGGACTACACCGAGGACGAGCTGCTGGCCGTCGACCACCGGACGATCACCCACCCGGACGACCTGGATGCCGACCGCAAGCTGGTCAACCGCCTGGTCGCCGGCGAGATCCCCAACTACCGGATCGAGAAGCGCTACCTGCGCAAGGACGGGTCCATCGTCTGGATCCTGCTCAGCGTCTCGCTGGTCCGCGATGCCGATGGCCGGCCCGAGTACTTCGTTTCGCAGATCGTCGATCTCACCGACCGCAAGCGCGCCGAGCAGAAATTGGCGAGCACGACGCGAAAGCTGGCGGCGTCCAACGTCAACCTCAAACGCTCCAACCAGGAGCTGGAGCAGTTCGCCTACGTGGCCTCGCACGACCTGCAGGAGCCTCTGCGCGCCGTCTCCAGCTACGCCGACCTGCTGTCCAAGCGC
>JANQFP010000183.1 GCA_028277795.1 Rhodospirillales bacterium | reverse complement strand
CGCTGGACGATGGGCCGCCATCGCCGGCGCGCGTCCTCCTGCCGAGGAAACGGGAAACACGATCGTATGGGTACCTTATGTCTCATCCAGACCACTAGGGTTTGTCGGTGGACCGGGCTTCCAGTTGCCGGCGCAGCACGCTGATGGTCTCCTGCAACTGCTTGCGGTCGTCCCGGTGGGTCCGTTCGATCTCGTGGAGTTTCATTTCCTCGTCCGCCGTCCGGCCGTCCATTTCGTCGCGCAGCCGGCCGAGAGTGGTGCGGAGTTGCTTGGCCTCGTCTCCGGCCACGGCCACGGCGCGTCGGACTTCCTTTTCCTTGTCCAGGCGCAGGTCGGTCATATCCTGGCGAAGGTCGGCCAGGGTCGCCTTGAGTTCAAGGACTTCCTGGGCGCTGGCATGGATGGCGTCCTTGACCGCGGCCTCCTTCTCGATCTCGAGCTCCTCGAGCTGCTTGCGCAGGGAGACGGCGGCGGCCTGCATTTGCTCGAACTCGCCTTGGGCCGCCATGCGCGCCTGGTTCACCGCCTCGTCCTTGCTGAATTGCTGGTGCTCGAGTTCCTGGCGCAGGGTGGTCGAGGTGGCCTGGAGCTGGGCGATCTCGCGCTCGGCGCCGCTCACCGCCCGCTGCACGGCTTCGGCGGTGTCGAAGCGCAGCTTCTCCATCTCCAGGCGCAGCGCCGCCGCCGCCGACTGCAGTTGGGCGATTTCGTGCTGGGCGCTGGCGACGGCCGACCGCACGGCCTCGTCCTTTTGCAGGTCCATGCGCTCCAGCTCGTGGCGCAGCTTGTCCACGGTGCCCTGAAGCTGGACGATCTGCTTCTCCGAATCGGCGACGGCCGACCGCACGGCCTCCTCCTTCTCCAGGTCCACGCGCTCCAGCTCGGCGCGCAGGGAGTTCACCGTGTCCTGCAGGTGGGCGATCTCCTTCTCGCCCTGGGCGGCGGCGGCGCGCACGTCCTCGCGCCGCTCGAACTGCAGCAGTTCGAGCTGGTGGCGCAGGGTGTCCGCCGTCTCCCGGAGCTGGATGTGCTCGTTGCGGCCGGCGGCGATCGCCTGCTGGACCGCCTCGTCCTTGTCGAACTGGGCCTGTTCGAGCTCGGCGCGGAGCCGCTCGACGGTGATCCTCAGCTCGACGTTCTCGCGGTTGGCTTCGGTGGTCGCCTTCTCGATGGCGTCCTCGCCCTCGAAGCGCACCTTCTTGAGGTCGTCGCGCAGCTCTGCGGTGGTCTCCTTCAGTTGCTCGATCTCGCCCAGGGATTCGAGCCGCGCCGCCTGCACCGCCTCCTCCTTCTCGACGGCCATGCGCTCCAGTTCCTTGCGCAGGCTGGAGACGGTGTCGTAAAGCTGGGCGATCTCGCCGCGAGTCTCGGCCAGGGCGCGGCTGGTGCTGCGGTCGCTTTCGACCCGCATGTCCTCCAGCTTCTCCCGCAGCGCACCGATGGTGTCCTTGAGGTGGAGGTTCTCCACCTGGGCTTCGTGCAGCGCGCGTTGATCGCCCTGGGGGTCCATGTCAAGCTCGCTCGCCGATTCCGAGTGGGGCGCCCCGAATCACCATAGGCGCAAACAGTGTCGCCACGCCCCGTGATGGCGTCAAGGACATGTGTGGCCGTCCGCCCGCCCGGCCCGTTGACAGGCGCCGGCGGCGGCTGCCATGGTCGGCCG
The DNA here is from genome assembly GCA_028277795.1 of Rhodospirillales bacterium. Taxonomy (GTDB): domain Bacteria; phylum Pseudomonadota; class Alphaproteobacteria; order Rhodospirillales; family JANQFP01; genus JANQFP01. The sequence continues at coordinate 12,657 of JANQFP010000183.1, read as the reverse complement.
GGGTTGGGCGGCAGGCGCGATGACCGACGAGCTGGACATCATCGAGGCCGTGTTCGGGCGCCGGCCGCCGCGGGCCGAGCTGGACCGCATGGTCGCCGCGTTCGCCGCCGACAGCGGTGACCGCCTCGGCGACCGCCTGGTCGATCTCCTCGAGCGGGTCGGCGCCGTCGCCGAGATGGCCGAGCGGGCGTCGGACGCCCTGTCCCTGGACGCCCTGGTGCCGGCCCTGTCGGAGGCCATGGCCGCGGCCCTCGGCGCCGAGCGGTGCACCCTGTTCATCCACGCCCCCGAGAGCCGGGAGCTGGTCTCGCGGGTGGTTCACGGCGACGCCTCGGGGGAGGTGCGCCTGCCCGAGGATTTGGGCCTGGCTGGCCTGGTCTTCACCTCCGGCGAGGCGGTGGTGGTGGACGACGCCGAGGCCGACCCGCGGTTCTCCACCGACACCGCGCGGCGGGCGGGACTCGAGGCGCGGACCGCTCTGTGCGTGCCCATCCGCCGGCGCCGCGAGGTGGTCGGCGTGGTGCTGGCCCTCAACAAGACCGACGGCCTGTTCACCGAGCGTGACGCCGCCCTGGCCGGCGTCCTGGCGGCGCCGATGGCGGCGGCCCTGTGCAACGCCCTCAGGCACGAGACGGAAGAGGAGGCGCTGGGCGCCTCGGCGGGTCTGCTGGACGAGGCCTGCGCCCTGGCCTCGGAGCCCGACCTGGATTCCGTCCTCGCCCGGTTCCGGGACGTGGTCGGGGACCTGGCCGACGCCGAGCGCTGTTGCGTCTTCCTGCACGATGCGGCGGCCGATCAACTGGTGTTGCGCTTTCCCGGGTCCACGGGGGTGGAGGAGATCCGCTTCCCGGCCGATGCCGGCATCGCCGGGGCCTGCTTCGCCGGCGGCGAGGTCATCAACGTCCCCGACGCCTACGACGACCCGAGGTTCAACCGGGAGGCCGACCGCAAGGCGGAGCGCCGCACGCGCAACATCCTGTGCGTGCCCCTCGACGGCCCCTACGGCGCGCGCATCGGCGTCGTGCAGCTGGTCAACAAGAGGGGCGAGGGGCCCTTCGACGCCGGCGACGAGGTGCGGGTCGGCGAGGTGGCGGCCCACGCCGCCGGCATCCTGCGCAACGCCGGCCGCCTGGAGGATGCCCTGGAGCAGCGGGCCGAGGCCGACGCCCTGGTCGATGCCCTGCCGGTCGGCGTCCTGGCCCTCGACCCGGACCGCTCGGTGTCCGCCGTCAACCGGACCGCGCTGGACATCCTCGGCCGCCAACGGGACGAGGTCGTGGGACGGCCCGCCGCCGAGCTGTTCGCCGGATACGGCGCCCGCGCCATCCAGCAGGGCCTCGACGCCCCGGGCGTCGGCAACGGAGTCATGCGCATCGAGGGCGCGGTGGACCGCGGCGACGGGACCACGGTGCCGGTACGCGCCACCGTGGGTCCGTTCGGCGAAAGTGCCCACGGCCACGGCATCGTCGTCGTGCTCGAGGGCATCGAGGAGTCGCGGGATTGACGGGCGCGGCCGTCGACGCCATTCCGCCGCTGGTCAAGCTCGCGCCGGAAACCAAGGACGTGGTCCTCGGCGCCATCAAACTGGTGCTGAAGCGCCTGAAGACGGCGGGCCTGGTCGAGGACGGCGTGGAGTACGGGGACCTGGCCGGCCAGCCCCGGCACATGGCGGCCTTCATCGCGCGCTTCAAGAACAACCGTCGGGTGGCCAAAGACCTGGCCCTGACCCGGGCCGGGCAGCCGGCGCGGCGGGACGACGAGGAGCTGGTCTGCGGGCTCACCCTGGCGCAGATCGAACGGCTCCTGGTCTACACCTGCGCCAAGAAGGCCATGGCCAGAGGCGCGCGCCTGCACGAGGACGAGAAGGCGGTGATCGCCTTCGACTGGCAGCTCCCGTTGCTCGGCCTCTATGGCCGCATGACCGTGGAGCACTTCCAGGTCCTCGGCGACGACCTGCTGGTGGTGCGCTCGGCCGAGGGCGCGCGCGCCCTCGCCACGCTGACCCCGGCGCAGATCGAGCGGGCCCGGGAGGTGGCCGGCGAGCGCTTCGGCCAAATGCTGGCCGAGGCCCCGGAGGCCATCCGCGGGGTCGCCCGCTGCGACGCCGACGTCTTCGACCTGCTGGTCCGGGTGGCCGGGCCGCGGCTGTGGGAATTCCTCGCCGGGGACGAGCAGAGGGTGGTGGAGATCGGCGGCGTCAGCCCCGAGCGCGTGACCGCCCTGGGGCCCGACGTGGCCGACCTGTGCGTGCCGTCGCTGCGCCAGATCGAGCACGTGCCCACGGAGGTGTTGCGCGCCTTCCTGTCGGCGTTCCGGGCCGTGTTCGGCCCCGCCGCCGCCGCCCTGCTGGCCGACCAGGAGTTCGCCTTCGCGTTCCTGCGCGACGCCGCCAACCAGGCCCGCGGCCTGGCCGGCCGCGAGGGGGTCCCGGAGGCCCAGGTCGAGGACGCCTTGCGCGCCGCATGGGAGTCGGTGAAGCCCCGGGTGGAAACCTGGCTGGCCGACCGGTCGCCCCCCGCCGACGGGGCGACGGAGACGGAGTGAACGGCTGATGCTTTTCGTGAAACGTGACGACCGGGGCCGCGTCGAGGCCCTGTTCCGCGATCCCCCGGCCGGCGCCGGCGAGCGCCTGCCGGCCGACCATCCGGACGTGCTGGCGTTCCTCGCCGGTGCGGACCCCGAGCACGACCGGGACCTGGCGTGGGTGCACAGCGACCTGGCCATGGCCCGGGTGGTCGAGGACCTGATCGACGTCCTGCTGCGCAACGAGGTGGTCTCGTTCACCGACCTGCCGCTGGAGGCCCAGCAGAAGGTCATGGTCCGCCACGTCCGGCGCGACGACCTGGGCTACGTGGCGCGTCTGTTCCCCGCCAACGAGGACGACGAACTCGGTGACTGATCGCGACCGCCTCCTCGGACCGGGGCCAAACGCCGCCCTGTTCCACCACCCCGACGCGGTGGATACCTCGCGCCAGGCTTTGCTGGGCCGCCACGCGGCCGGGGAGGGGTTCCTGAAGGGCTTCGTCCGCCACGCCGGGGTCGAGGCGTTTCACTGCTACGCCCGCCGCAAGGCTCATTACGACGACTTCGTCGCCCGCACCGGTCCCTGGAATGCCGACGGCCGGCCGGTCCACTGGATCCGCGAGGCCGACACCGCCCGCATCGGCGACGTCGGCTGCCTGTTCGTCCAGCAGCCGCGGCTGGCCGGCTTCGCCTGGCGGCGGCGGGCCCATGGCGGCCCCGCCTACAGCCTGTGCGGGGTCACCCACACCACGGCCTCCGCCGGCGCCATGGAGTCCATCGCCGGGTTGCTCACCTCGCCGGTGCAGCCGTGGGACGCGGTGGTCAGCACCTCGCGGGCGGTGAAGGCGACGGTGGTCCGGCTGCTGGACAACTGGGCCGGGTTCCTCGAACAAAGGACCGGTGGCCGCCCCCGCCCCCTGGTGCGGCTGCCCGTGATCCCCCTGGGCGTGGACTGCGACGCCTTCGCCCCCGGCGAACGCGGGTCGGCGGCGCGGGCCGCGCTGCGCCGGCGCCTGGCCATCGGCGACGACGACGTGGCGGTGCTGTTCATGGGCCGGCTCAGCTACCACGCCAAGGCCCATCCCCTGCCCATGTACCGGGCCCTGGAGGAGGCGGCCCGGCACACCGGCAAGCGGGTCCACCTGATCCAGGCCGGCTGGTTCGCCAACCCGACCATCGAACGGTCCTTCCGCGAGGGCGCGGCGGCATTCTGCCCGTCGGTCACCGCCCATTTCCTCGACGGCCGCGACCCTCGCGTGCGGGCCGAGGTGTGGTTCGCCGCCGACGTCTTCGCCTCGTTGTCCGACAACATCCAGGAGACCTTCGGCCTGACCCCGGTGGAGGCCATGGCCGCGGGCCTGCCCTGCGTGGTCACCGACTGGAACGGCTACCGGGACACGGTGCGCCACGGCATCGACGGGTTCACCGTCGACACCTGGATGCCGCCGCCGGGCGCCGGCCATTCCCTGACGCTTCCCGACATCGCCGAGTTCAGCACCGTCGAGTTCAACCGCGCCTACGACCAGTACTGCGCCGCGGTGAGCCAGTGCACGGCGGTCGATATCCCGGCCGCCACGGACGCCTTCACCAACCTGGTCGGCAACGCCGAGCTGCGGCGGCGCATGGGCACGGCAGCCCGGCAGCGGGCGCGGGCGGCCTTCGACTGGCGGGTGGTGATCGCCACCTACCAGGCCCTATGGGAGGAGCTGGCCGACATCCGGCGCACCGCCGACGAGTTGGCCCCGCGGCTGGACGGCCGGCCGGTCCATCCCCTGCGCGACGACCCGTTCGCCCTGTTCGCCGCCTATCCGACCCCGACGGCCGGCCCGGTCACCGCGTCGGCGGCGGAGGGCGCCGATGCCGAAGGCATGGCGGCCCTGCGCGAGTACCCCATGAACGACTGTGCGCCCCCGCGGGCGGTCGGCGACGCGGATCGCGCCGGCCTGCTGGAGCGGCTGCTGCGGGACGGCCGCATGCCTCTGCCCGAACTGGCGGCGTCGGTCCCGCCGGCGCGCCGGGCGCCCGTCCTGCGGGCGCTGGGCTGGCTGGGCAAGATGGGCCTGGCGCGGCTCTCGGTCCGCCGCCGCCGCGATCTCTATGCCGAGGCCTGCGGCACCGCCGACGGCCCGCCGCCACGGGGCGACGCCGTCTACGAGGCGGTGGGCGAATGGCGGCGCCGGCTGGCCGCCGACGGCAACGACGTCGAGGCGCTGAAGGGACTGGGCTCCCTGGCGCGGCGGCGCGGCGACACGGTCGTGGCGGCCGCCCTGCTGGAACGGGCCCTGGCCAGGATGCCCGGCGATCCCGACCTGAACGATGAGTACGGCCAGATCATGCTGGCCGCCGACCAGGCCGACATCGCCGTCGCCTGCTTCCGGCGCGTCGCCGCGGCGCGGCCGGGGTCGGTTTCCGCCCACACCAACCTGGGGCGCGCCCTGGGGGCCCGCGGCGACCTGGCCGACGCCCTGGCCGCCGTCCGCCGGGCCGTCCGGCTGGCGCCCCACCTGCCGGTGCCGTGGCAGTGGCTGGGCATCCTGTCGCGCCGCGCCGGCACCCCGGACACGGCATTGGGGTGCCTGGAGACCAGCCTGGACCTGGACCCGGAGGACGCCGACACCTGGTACCACCTAGGCTACGCCCACAAGGCCCTGGGCCGGCCCGAGGAGGCGGCGCGGGCCTGGCGCGAGGCCCTGCGGCTGAAGCCCCGGCACGTCTACGCCACGGCGGCCCAGGCCAGCCTCGCCGTCGGCGCCGCCACGGCCTCCGGGCGGCGCATCGCGCTGCACATGAACAAGCCGTTCCATTACCCCATTCTGCGGCCCCTGTTCGACCTGTTCGCCGAGCGGGATCCCGCCCTGTTCACGGCCGACTCGCGGGACCTGCGGGACTTCGATCCGCACGTCATCATCATCTGCGACGCCCAGGCGCGGACCCTGCGCCCGCTGCTGCCGGGCGCCACCTTCGTCTATGTGCGTCACGGCCTGACCAGCAAGAACCACTTCGCCGAGAACGCCCGCCTGTGCGACTACGTGTGCGTCACCAGCGACGCGGCGCGGGACGAGGCGGTGGCCGCCGGCCTGCCGGCCCGCAAGCTGTGGGTCACCGGGTACCTACAGATGGACCCCCTGTTCCGGGACGGGCCGGCGGCCCTGCCGTTCGCCATCCCCGACGGCCGCAAGACCGTGCTCTACGCGCCTACCCACAATCCGCGCATGGCCTCGGCGCCCATGCTCGGCGACCGCGTGGTCGAGCTGATCCGCGGCGGTCGCGAGGACGTGACGGTGATCATCAAGCCCCATCCCGAGACCGTGACCCAGGGCCGCATGTGGATGGACTGGTGGCGCAAGGCCGCCGCGGCCGACGCCGACGTGCACCTGGTCGACGACCCGGCCGCCGACGTGGCGGCCTACCTCAAGGCCGCCGACGTGGTGGTCTCCGACGCCTCCAGCGTGGCCTTCCAGTTCCTCGCTCTCGACCGGCCCGTCGTGCTGGTCCGCAATCCCCAATACGCCGACGATGCGCCCAACTACGACCCCGACGGCATCGAATGGCGGTGGCGGGACGTGGGCGACGACATCGACGACGTGAGCCGTCTCGCCGCCGCCGTGCATCGGGCCCTGGACGATCCGGCCCACGGCGCCGAGCGGCGCGCCCATTACCGGGAGCGGTTGCTCGGCGCCTACACCGACGGCCGTGCGGCCGAGCGCATCGTCTCCCACGTGACGGCCCTGTCCCTGTGAGCGGGGCGGACGCGGTCAGCGCCCTGGTCCTCGGCGCCGGCAGCGGCGAGCGCTTCGGCCGCAGCAAGGCGTTCCTGACCGCCGACGGCGAGACCCTGGTCGAGCGTGCCGTGCGCCTGGTCGCGCCGGTCGCGGCGGAGGTGCTCGTCGGGCTCCATCCGCAGGACGTGGAGCGGGGGTCCGCCCTGCTCGCCGGGGGGCGGGCGCGCGTCATGGCCGGCGGCGCCACCCGGCACGACACGGTGCGCATCCTGCTCGGCCACGCCACCGGCCCGCTGGTCCTCCTCCACGAGGTGGCCCGGCCGTTCGTCACGCCGGACCTGGTGGCCGGGGTCCTCGATGCCGCCCGCCGCCACGGGGCCGCCGCGCTCTACACCCTGGCCAGCGAGCGCGATGCGGTGGCCCTGCGCGACGGCGACACCCTGGTGCAGCCGCTGCGGCGCGCCCATGTGGTGCGCACCCAGACCCCCAACGCGTTCCGCCGGACGCTCCTGCTCGACGCCTATGACGCCGTCGGCGACCGGGCCGCCGACGCGGAAAGCACCTCGGCCCTGGTCGCCCTCGCCGGCCACCCGGTGCACCTGGTGCCGGGCCGTCCCGACAACCGCAAGATCACCCTGCCCGAAGACTGGCCACCCGATTCCGACTCAACATATGGTGATTGATTGCGCTTTGCCGACAACATCTCGATGAGGTATGATCGCCGATCACGTTCCCGAAAATTCGCAGACTGGACGGACAGGTCATGGTCGACAGGAAACCGGACCCGGGCACCGGCGAGGATCGCCCGGTGCCGGTCGCCTACGAAGCGCAGGCCGAGGGCACGCCGACACCGGCGGCCGACGGTGGTGACGCCGGCGGCGTGACCGCGGCACCCCTCGCGGAGTTCGACGACGACTGGCGGCCGCCGTTCCACGTCCGCTATCGGCTGCCGACCATCGCCGGGATCGCCTTCAGCGTCGGCTGGGTGGGGGTGTGCGTGGCCTACCTCCATCGGCAGTTCGGCTGGACCGACCTGCTGGCCCTGCTGCCGCACGAGATCGGCGGCTTCGTCGCCGGCGCGGCGACGCCCCTGGCGCTGTTGTGGATGGTCGTGATCTACGCCGAGCGGGGCCGGCACCTGCGTCAGGAAAGCGAGGCCCTGCGCTGGCACCTGCGGCGGCTGGCCTACCCGTCGGACCGGGCGGAAACGCGGGTGCGCGAAATCAACGAGAGCCTGCGCCGCCAGGCCCAGGAACTGGCGCGGGCCTCCGACGAGGCGGCCCGGCGCGCGGCCGAGACCGCCGACACCCTGCGCGCCCGCGCCTTGGAGCTGTCGCGGGCCTCAGAGGACGCGGACCTGCGGGCCCAGGCGGTGGCGGAAAGCGTCCGCCGGCAGACCGAGGACCTGGTCGCGGCCACCGAGCGGGCGGCGACCCGGGCCCATGCGGCGGGCGACGGCCTGCACCAGCGGTCCCAGGAGATGACGGCGTCGGCCGACCGGGCGTCGGCCCGGGCCGAAACCCTGTCCGAGGTCCTGCGGCGGCGCAGCGACGAGCTGGCGACGGCGGCCGACGGGGCGGCGCAGCGGGCCCGCGAATCGGCCGACGCCTTCCAGCACCGGACCCAGGAGCTGGACGCGGCCTCGCAGGAGGCGGCCGGCCGGGCCGAGGCGGCGGGCGAGGTCCTGCGCGGGCGCATCGAGGACCTGTCCCAGGTCTCGAACCAGTCCATCGGCGCCCTCAGGGATGCGTCCGAGGCCCTGCACCAGCACACCCTGGCCCTGAGTCAGAAGACCGACCGGGCGGCGGCCCAGGGCGAGCTCATGCGCGAGACCCTGCAACGCCAGACCCAGGAGCTCGACGAGACCGGCCGGCAGGTGGCCGCCCGGACCTCCGAGATCGAGACCAGCCTCGGCGCGCAATCGCGGGCGTTGGCGGAGTCCTCGGACCACATGGCGCAGCGGCTCCGCGACGCCGGCGAGGTCCTGGCCGGGCAGTCCGGGGACCTGACGGCCACCGCCGAAGCCGTGGCGCAACGGCTGGCGGAGACCGGGGATGCGTTGCGCGCGGAGGCCGATGCCCTCGACCGGACCGGCGACCAGGCGGGCCACCGCGCGGCGGAGGTCGGCGCCGCCCTGCGGCAGGCCACCGACCAGCTCACCGTGGCGGCGCGGGAGGCGCTGGGCGGCGTCACCGAGGTGGGCGAGGCCCTGCGTGCGCGCACCGACGACCTGGCCCAGGCGTCGGACAAGGCCACCGACCGTCTGGGCGACGCCGGCGACGCCGTGCGCCGCCGGGCCGACGCCCTGATCGGGCTGATCCAGAAGACCGTCGACCACATGGCGGCCCTGGGCAAGGCGCTGACCAACCGCGGCGCCGACGTGGAGGCGGTGGCGGCCCGCGGCACCACCGGCATCGAGCTGCTGACCGAACTGCTGCGCCGGGCCGGCGGCGACCTGGCCTCGGCGTCGGAGAAGGGGGCCGGTGACCTGGTCGCCGCCACCGATGCCCTGCGCCGGGGGCTGACCGAGCTGACCGGGGCCGCCGATCACGCCGGCACCCTGGTGGACGGCTTCGCCGGACAGGTGCGCCAGGCCGAGGACGCCTCCGAGGCGGCCACCGCCCGCCTCAAGGACCTCAGCGCCGACGTGCGCGACCACAGCCGGCAGCTCACCGAGACGTCGCGCCAGGCGGCGGTGGACATGGATGCCCTGTCGCGGCTGCTGCGCGACCAGACCGCGGCGCTGGCCGAAGCGTCGACCCTGTCGGCCAAGATGATGACCGCCGCCGGCGATCTCCTGAAGCAGGGGTCCGACGACCTCCAGGCGGCGTCGGGCCGGGCCGAGGACCGGCTGCGCGGGGTCGGCGACCGCATTCGCTCGGAGCTCGCCGACATGACGGCCGGGTCCGACACCGCGGCCGCCCACCTGCAGACCCTGGCCGACACCGTGCACCGCAACGCCGGCCAGCTTTCGGGCGACGCCGCCGCGGTGGCGGCCTCGGTGGACCAGGCCGCCGCCGCCATGGCCGAGCAGGCGCGCGAGATGTCGTCGGCGTCCGAGCGCTCGGTGCGGCTGATGTCCCTGGTCACCGAGGCCATGCAGCGCCAGGCCACTGATCTGACCGACGTGTCGGACGGCGCGGTGCGAAACATCGGCGAGGTGGGCGAGACCCTGGACGGGCGGGCCCGGGACCTGGGCCGGGTCGCCGGCGAGGCGGCGGCGCGACTGGCTGATGCCGGACAGCACATGGCCAGCCAGGGCCGGGACATGGCCGAGGCCCTGGCGGCCCAGTCGGCCAAATTGACCGAGGCGGCCCGGGACCAGGCCAACGGCCTGACGGCCACCGCGCAGGACCAGTCCCACGCCATGACCCGCACCCTGGCCGAGCAGTCGGCCGGCATGTCCGAGGCCCTGGCGGAGCAGTCGCGGACCGTGTCCGGACACCTGGACGAGCTGTCGCGCAACCTCATCGAGACCCTCGATGCCCAGTCGCGGACCGTCGCCCGCACCCTGGACGGCCACGCGCAGACCGTGGCCCGGGCGCTCGACGAGCAGTCGCGCAGCCTGGCCGACACCGTCCACGGGCGCGCCAGGGAGGTGAGCGAGGCCCTGCGCGTCCAGGCCGGGGACGTGGCCACCGCGTCGGACCAGGCGACCGAGCACCTGCAGGAGATGTCGCAGGCCTTGAGGGCGGCGTCCGACGACCTGGCGGGGATCTCCGAAGCCGCCGCCGTCCGGGTCGCCGCCGCCGGCGAGGCCCTGCACGACCAGGCCCGCACCGCCGCCACCGCTTCGGACCGGGTGGCCGGCCGGCTGGACGAGATCGCCGGCCTCCTGGGCCGCCAGGGCGACGACCTGGATGCGGCTTTGGCGCGGGCCGAACACCGCCTGCGGCAGGCCGACGGCCTCCTGCAGCGGCAGTCCGAGGACCTGAGCGCCGCCTGCGACACCGCGAGCAACCACGTGCAGGCGTTTTCCGAGGCTCTGCACGAGCACGCGTCGGGGCTGTCGGCGGCGTCCGACGAGGCGGCGGCGCGTCTGGGCGCGGCCGGCGACGGCTTGCAGGAGCGGGCCCAGCAGGTCGCCGGCAGCGTCGATCGGGCGGTCAAGCTGATGTCCCTGATCACCCATGCGCTGCAACGGCACTCGGGCGACCTGAGCCAGAGCTCGGAGAAGGCGGTGGCCGACGTCGACGCGGTGCGCGAGTCCCTCAGGCTGGGCGCCGAGGAGGTGGCGTCGGCGTCGGAACGGGGACTGGGCGGACTCAAGGCCGCGTCGCGCCACCTGCGGGACCGGGCGGAGGAGCTGGACGGGGTCGGCGACCAGGCGGCCTCGCGCATGGGGGCCGCCGCCGAGACCCTGCGCCAGCAGGGCCAGGACCTGGAGGCGGTGGCCGGCGAGGCGGCGGCCCGCATCGCCGGCGCCGGCGACGCCCTGGAGCGGCGTTCCCACGACGCCGCCGAGGCCGCGCACCGCGGCGCCACCGGTTTCGACACCGTCGGGCAGGTGCTGCGACGCCTGATCGACGACGCCTCGGCGCGCACCGACACGGCCGTGTCCCGCCTGAGCGCGGCCAACGACACCCTGAACGCCCAGCTCAAGGACCTCAACGCCATGTACGACCGCGCCGAGCAGGGCGTGGCCAAGCTGGGCGAGGCGGTCGGCCGCCGGGCCGGCGAGGTCGGGGCCGTGACCAACGACGCCCTGGGCAAGCTGGCGGCCTGGGACCGGACCCTGCGTCAGCGCACCGAGGCGCTGGCGGCGGCATCGGAAAAGGCCGCCACGGACGCCCAACGGGCCAGCCGGGCCGCCGCCGAGCAGGCCAAGGACCTGCGCGAGGCGGCCAGCGAAGCCTCGTCGCTGGTGGAGATCCTCCAGCGGCACATCGAGGACGCCGGCCTGGACGACTTCCTGCGCCGCGCCACCTTCATCTCCGAACGCCTGCAGTCGGCGGCGGTGGACATGAACCGGGTCATGGAGACCGCCATCAGCGAGGACGACTGGCGGCGCTTCAGCCGCGGCGAGAAAGGGGTCTTCGTCCGCAAGATGCTGGGCTTCCGCGAAAAGGGCAAGCTGGCGGGCATCAACCGGACCTACCAGGACGACTCCGAGTTCCGCGGCTACGTGGACCGGTATTTGGGCGAGTTCGACGCCATGCTCGAGGAATCGCGCCGCCGCGATCCCCGGGGCGTGCTCAGCACCCTGTTCCTGTCGTCCGACATGGGCAAGCTCTATCTGCTGCTGACCCGGGCCCTCGGGCGCGACGCCTGACCCGCCGACCATCGCGGAACCTTTCGGCCGGCGCCGCGGCACACAATCGTATGCGCCGTTTACGGCAGCGCCGGAAAAGGGTAAACATCGGGAGTAATAGTGACTCGCACTGACTCGGTGCGGTAGCCGGCCCGACGTCATCGACGGGCAGGTCGGGGCGGTACGGACATGGCCGAAGACGACGACGACGACGACAAACCGAAGAAGAGGCGCGAATCCTCGGTCGCTTCCGACGACTTCGGTTTCATGAAGCGGAACTGGTGGTGGTTCAAGCACCTGATCATCGGTCTGGTGGTCGGCATCGCAGTCGCGACCGGGGTCATCGTCCGCGAATACGGCGACTGGGGGGAGGACGAGGAGGTCGTCGAGGAGGACGTGGAGGAGCACTTCCCGGGCGAGAAGTACTTCGACGAATGCAAGCACATCAGGGAGACCTACTACCAGACGCCGTCCGGCCACGATTTCGCGCCGCCCCTGGCCGAGTTGACCGGTCTGCCTCGGACCGCGACCGAGGAGGAGGTCGACGCCCGGTGCCGCCGGTTCGCGGAAATCGTGCTCAAGATGCAGACCGTCTCCCTGAAGACGCGGCACGTCTTCGTCTGCGGCGAATCGGTCCTCGACATCTCCAAGGGCTTCTTCCTCGGACCCGACGACCAGGACCGCGGCGCGCGCTACTTCTATCGCACGTCCGAGGGCCAAGAGGTCAGCAAGCTGATCCCCATCCGCGTCCGCCAGGACGACCTGTTCCGCGCGTTCCACATCTACAACTTCGGCGAACGCTGCCTGATCGTCGGCCTGCCGACCATCAAGACGGCCCTGGTGCCCAGGCTCGGCGGCGAAGTGGTGTCCCGTTAGCGCGGAACGCGAACCGGCGCGGCGGACGGCGCCGCGGCAACTGGCGATTGCCTGGCGGGCGATAATGGTGGAGCATGGTCCGCGAGAGGCGGATGGTGTGTCTGCTCCGCCACCTTGGAACCCGGACCGGGCCCGCGTGGGCCGTGACCGAGACCGGTCTCCGCCGGGTCCGCGGGCGGGGCGTCGGTGCGGCGGACGGGGGCCGCGAAACGATTGGATCGGCGGGCCGTCGGATCGGCCGCGCCGCGGGGAACCGGATCGGTGCGCAGCTTAATCGTCGCCACC
>JANQFP010000179.1 GCA_028277795.1 Rhodospirillales bacterium | reverse complement strand
CCCTCTCCCGCGATCGGGCTACGGCATTCACGGAAGTGGTTTGCGAGAGGTTGGTTTTGTGATTCAAGCGGTCCAGGCTTTTTGTTGGGAGGTCTGGATGAGCGTGTTTGGCGATGTTCGGGTTGAGGAGAGGTCGCGTTGGATGATGGAACAGCTGGTCACGAGCGGGTCCTGCGTGCTGCGCAAGGTGGGCGGCGACCGGGCTGGCGAGATGGCGTGCCACCGCTTTCTGTCGTCGCCTCATTCCAGCGTTGCGGCGATCCTGTCTGGCCTTGCGGCGCGGACTGCTGCGGCCTGCGCGGGGCGCCATGTGGTCTGCATCCAGGACACCAGCGAGATCCACTTCAAGGACCGGGCCGCCAACCGTCGGGGCTTCGGGGTTGGCTCGGACGGGCAGAGCCCGGCCTTCTTCCTGCACCCGCTGCTTGCCGTCGACGCCGAGGACGAGGCGGTGCTCGGCCTGGTGGGAGCCGAGATCTGGACCCGGCCGCCGGAGAAGGCCGGCGATCGCCACCGGCGCGCGCCGGAGGACAAGGAGAGCTGGCGCTGGCTGTCCGGGGCGCGGTGTGCCGGCGAACAGTTGGCCGCCGCCGCCAGTGTGACTGTGGTGGCCGACCGGGAAAGCGACGTCTACGCGCTGTTCGCCGGTAGGCCCGCGGGCGTCGAGCTTTTGGTGCGCGCGCGCCACGACCGAGCCTTGAGCGGCGGGGCGAGCGAAGCGGACGGGGCGGATGGCCGGCGGCTGTTCGAGGCGTTGGCGGCGGAACCCGCGCAAGACCGGTCGGTCGTCAAGCTCGGCCCGCGCGGCCCGGGCGACAAGGGCCGCGCGGCCATGGTCGAGCTGCGGGCGCGCCGTGTGCGGATCGCCCGGCCGTCGAGGCTGACGGAAGCGCAAGCCGCAGAAACGGTCGAGATGACCGTCGTCGAAGCGCGCGAGCCCGATCCGCCGGCCGGCAAGACGGCGCTGCATTGGCGGTTGCTGTCGTCGGCGGACATCACGCCGCGGCGCGCTGTTCAGCTCTACCGCTTGCGCTGGCGCATCGAGCAGCTGTTCCGGACCTGCAAGAGCGATGGCCTGCGCTTCGACGAAACCCAGATGCACGACGCCGGGCGGGTGATGAAGTTCGCCGCCATGGCGCTCGGCGCGGCGGCCCGGATCATGCAACTGGTCGACGCCCGCGACGGCTCCCGCCGGCCCGCAACCGACGTCCTCGACGCCAGCTTGCAGCCCGCCCTCGAGGCGATCTCCAAGACCCTCGAAGGCCGCACCGCGCGCCAGAAAAACCCGCATCCGCCGGATAGCCTCGCCTTCCTCGCCTGGGCCTGCGCCCGCCTCGGCGGATGGAACTGCTACGACAAACCGCCCGGACCAAAGACCATGCGCAGCGGATGGGAAACCCTCGCCGCACAACTCACAGGATTCAGCCTTGCAACCCAACTCCAAAAT
>JANQFP010000171.1 GCA_028277795.1 Rhodospirillales bacterium | reverse complement strand
ACGACAGCACCGACCCGCAGCCGCACGGCCGGCCGGAGCAGCGCCGCGAGCTGCAGGAGCGCGCCCAGGGCGAGGGCGACGGCCGGGCGGCCGCCGCCGGCCCCGATGGCGCGGCCCTGGCCGAGACCTTGCCGCCGGCCGAGGCCGAGGCCGCCCAGGGCGGCAATGGTGCGGCCGAGGAGACGCCGAGCGAGGCCGCCGGCGAGGAGGCTGCCGGGGCCACGAGCACCCGGCCGCGCCGCGGCCGGCCGCGTCGGCGGGCCGCCGGCGCCAAGGCGAACGGCGCCGACGAGTCGGGCGACGAGGGCGACTCCAAGCTGGGCGAGGACGCCGAAGCCGCCACGACCTGAGGCCGGCCCCCTACCAAATCGCGCTGTCATTGCGAGCCGGCGTCAGCCGGCGCGGCAATCCAGGGACATGATGCCGAGGCGGCGGACTGGATCGCGTCGCTCGCGATGGCGAGCTCGGCGGCCGCGAGCCGCGCTCTTTGCAGCCCGGCGTCAAACACCGTCCATGAGCGGACGGCCGACCGTCATTCGACCGTCAGGACGTCGCCCTGGGCGATCTCGCCGCCTTCGATCACCCGGGCGTAGATCCCCATGTCGACATGGCCGAAGCCGCGCTGCAGGGCCAGCGGCAGGTTCATGTCGCGGGCGGCGCTGTCCGGGTTGACGTTGGTCGCCGCGCAGCGGTCGATGCACCACTCGGCCTGCAGGCGCACCGGGCCGATGCGGATGACCTTGCCCTGCCAGCCGAGCTCCTCCCAGGCGGCGCTGCCCTCCAGGTAGAGGTTGGCGCGGAAGCGCCGGGCGTCGACCGGCTCGCGCACCACCCGCTCCAGGTCGGCGATCGAGGCCAGGCCGATGATCGACAGGAAGGGCTTGTCGACATCGCTGAAGGGCTGTTCCGCGGCCTCGACCAGGCGCGGCGCGCCGCGAAGCTGGCCGGCCATGAAGCCGGCGAAGAACTGGGCCACCAGGGTGCGGCCCATCGGCTCGGTCACCTTGCCGCGCGCCACCTGCTTGCCGGCGCGCTCGATGGTCAAGTCGCCGGCCTCCTCGTCGAAGCGCGCCCGGACCTGGGCCAGCTTCTCGTCCTTGGCCAGGTGCAGGAAGCCGCGCCGGGCCTGCCAGGCGCCTTGCGCCGAGGCCTCCGCCGCCGAGCCGTGGGCGACGGCGAAGCGCCGGTCGTGCGGCAGGGCCTGACCGGCGGTCAGCGCGACGCGCTCCAGAGGCTCGGCGTTCAGCCCCTTGACCGGATAGCGGCAGATCTGCGCCAGGGTGATGGCCACCGTCGCCCTCCTGCGGAAACAGTCGGCCACCAAACGCGCTGCATCCCGAGGAGTCAAATCGAGAGAGATCATTACCCGCCTGCCGCCCCTTGTGTCCTTTCGGCAACAGTCCCATATCGGTTGTGGCGGGTGACGGACGTCAACGCTTCGCCAATCGCGGGCCTCTAGGCTGGGACGCGCTTGGCTCGAGATTGGATTAGGCATCGTCGTGCGCAGGCCGCGCGGGTTCGGCTGCGCCGGGGAGGGCAACGCGATGGATTTCGAGAAGTACACCGACCGCTCACGCGGCTTCGTTCAGGCCGCTCAAACGCTCGCCCTGCGCAGCAACCACCAGCGCCTGACCGGCGAGCATCTGCTCAAGGTTCTGCTCGACGACCCCGAAGGCCTGGCCGCCAACCTGGTGGCCGCCGCCGGCGGCGACGCCGCCCGGGCGCGCGCCGGAGTCGAGGCGCTGCTGGCCAAGCAGCCCCAGGTCGAGGGCGCCGGCGCCGGCCAGGTCTATCTCGACCCGGCCCTGGCGCGGCTCTTCGAGCAGGCCGAGACGCTGGCCCAGAAGGCGGGCGACAGCTACGTCTCGGCCGAGCGCCTGCTGCTCGCCCTGGCGCTCGCCAAGGAGACGCCCTCGGGCAAGGTCCTGCACGAGGCCGGCGTCACCGCCCAGGGGCTGAACCAGGCGATC
This sequence comes from Rhodospirillales bacterium, assembly GCA_028277795.1. Taxonomy (GTDB): domain Bacteria; phylum Pseudomonadota; class Alphaproteobacteria; order Rhodospirillales; family JANQFP01; genus JANQFP01. The sequence goes on along the minus strand of JANQFP010000171.1, from coordinate 4,282 downwards.
GAGGCCGTGCGCAAGGGCCGCAAGGCCGAGAGCGCCAGCGCCGAAGAGAGCTACGACGCGCTCAAGAAGTACGCCCGCGACCTCACCGAGGTCGCCGCCGAGGGCAAGCTCGACCCGGTCGTCGGCCGCGACGAGGAGATCCGCCGGACCATCCAGGTGCTGTCGCGGCGGACCAAGAACAACCCGGTGCTGATCGGCGAGCCCGGCGTCGGCAAGACCGCGATCGTCGAGGGCCTGGCCCAGCGCATCGTCAACGGCGACGTGCCCGAGACCCTGAAGAACAAGAAGCTGATGGTGCTCGACCTGGGCGCCCTGGTGGCCGGCGCCAAGTTCCGCGGCGAGTTCGAGGAGCGCCTGAAAGCGGTGCTCAACGAGATCGTCGCCTCGGAAGGCGAGACCATCCTGTTCATCGACGAGATGCACACCCTGGTCGGCGCCGGCGCCGCCGAGGGCTCCATGGACGCCTCCAACCTGCTCAAGCCCACCCTGGCTCGCGGCGAGCTGCACTGCGTCGGCGCCACGACCCTCAACGAGTACCGCAAGCGCGTGGAGAAGGACGCCGCCCTGGCCCGGCGCTTCCAGCCGGTGTTCATCGCCCAGCCGACGGTGGAGGACACGATCTCCATCCTGCGCGGACTGAAGGAGAAGTACGAGCTGCACCATGGGGTGCGCATCGCCGATGCCGCCCTGGTGTCGGCAGCGACCCTGAGCAACCGCTACATCTCCGACCGCTTCCTGCCCGACAAGGCCATCGACCTGGTGGACGAGGCGGCCAGCCGCCTGCGCATGGAGGTGGACTCCAAGCCCGAGGAGATCGACGAGCTGGACCGCCGCATCATCCAGCTCAAGATCGAGCGCGAGGCGCTGAAGAAGGAGAGCGACAAGGCCTCCAAGGACCGACTCGCCAAGCTTGAGACCGAGCTCACGGACCTCGAGGCCCGATCCGGGACCCTGACCGAGCAGTGGCAGGCCGAGAAAGGCGCGTTGGCCGACGCCACCAAGCTCAAGGAGCAGTTGGACCAGGCCCGCATGACCGTGGAGCGGGCCATGCGCGAAGGCCAGTACGAGAAGGCCGGCGAGCTACAGTACGACCTCATCCCCAAGCTGGAGCGCAAGCTGGAGGAGGCGGAGGCGGAGGAAAGCCATCGCATGGTGGAGGAGACCGTGACCCCCGAGCACGTGGCCGCCATCGTGTCCCGCTGGACCGGCATCCCGGTGGACAAGATGCTGCAGGGCGAACGCGACAAGCTGCTCGGCATGGAGGACGCCCTGCGCCGCCGGGTGGTCGGCCAGGAGGAGGCCCTGAGCGCCGTCGCCCACGCCGTGCGCCGGGCCCGCGCCGGCCTGCAGGACGCCGCCCGCCCCATCGGGTCGTTCCTGTTCCTCGGCCCCACCGGGGTGGGCAAGACGGAGCTGACCAAGGCGCTGGCCGAGTTCCTGTTCGACGACGAGGCGGCGCTGACCCGCATCGACATGTCCGAGTACATGGAGAAGCACGCGGTGGCACGGTTGATCGGCGCCCCGCCAGGCTACGTGGGCTACGACGAGGGCGGCGCGCTCACCGAGACCGTGCGCCGCCGGCCCTATCAGGTGATCCTGTTCGACGAGGTGGAGAAGGCCCACCCGGACGTCTTCAACGTGCTCTTGCAGGTCCTCGACGACGGCCGGCTCACCGACGGCCACGGCCGCACCGTGGACTTCCGCAACACCCTGATCGTGCTGACCTCCAACCTGGGCGGTGAGGTGCTGGCCGGACAGGAGGAGGGCCACGACTCGACCGAGGTGCGCGAGCCGGTGATGGAAATCGTGCGCGCCGCCTTCCGCCCCGAGTTCCTCAACCGGCTGGACGAGATCATCCTGTTCCACCGCCTGTTCCGCGACCACATGGACGCCATCGTCGACATTCAGATGGGCCGCCTGCAGGCCCTGCTGGCCGAGCGCAAGATCGCCCTGGAGCTGGATTCGGCGGCCCGCGCCTGGCTGGCCAACGCCGGCTACGATCCGGTCTACGGCGCGCGGCCCCTGCGCCGCGTGATCCAGCGGTCGCTGCAGAACCCCCTGGCCGGCCTGATCCTGGAGGGCAAGGTCCAGGACGGCGAAACGGTTCACGTCTCGGCCGCCGACGACAGCCTGGTCATCAACGGCGTCAAGGCCGAGGCGGCGTAGGCTCGGCCATTCCGATCGGCTGCGAACTGGCGGGGCCGCGGCCCCTGCGCCGAGGAAGACTTGAACGCAGTGGACGCAGAGGAACGCGAAGGAAGAATCCCGCGCCGCATTGCGGCGCATTTCCTTTCCTCTGGGTGCCTCCGGGCCCCTTGCGTCCTAAGCGTTCAACTGTACCCCGTTCATCCGTCTCGATGATCCCCGTGGACCGCCGGAGTCGCACCGCCGGGGCCGCCCCCGAGACCTCCGCGTTCCTCTGCGTCCACTGCGTTTGAAATGACGGTCAGTCGTCGGCCGCGGCCAGTTCGTCGCTACCGACCAACACCGCAACCCGGCGGTCCACGTCGGCACGTGCGCGCTGGAAACGCTCCAGCTCGGCGCCGGCCAGGCGGCGGCCCGACGGCATCTTGACCTTCATGGGATTGGTCTGCCTGCCCTGGCGCAGGATCTCGTAATGCAGGTGCGGGCCCGTCGAGCGCCCGCTGGAGCCCACGTAGCCGATGACCTCGCCCTGCTTGACCCGCTTGCCCTTGCCGAGGCCGCGGGCGTAGCGGCTGAGGTGGGCGTACGCCGTCGAGTACTCGGCGTTGTGGCGGATGCGGATGTAGCGGCCGTAGCCGCCCTTGCGCCCCTTGTAGTCCACGGTCCCGGCGCCGGCGGCGTAGATGGGGGTGCCCGTCGGCGCCGCGAAATCGACGCCCCGGTGCATGCGCGTGTAGCCCAGGATCGGATGCTTGCGCCGGCCGTAGCGGGACGACAGGCGCGCCCCGTCGATGGGGGTGCGCAGCAGGGCCTTGCGGACGCTGCGGCCCTTGTCGTCGAAGTAGTCCGTCGTGCCGTCCTCGGTGGTATGGCGGTAGAGCACGTGGCGTCGGCCGCTGAGGGTGAGGGCCGCATACAGAATGTCGCCCTCGTGGACGGTCTCGCCGGTCTCGTCGCGGAATCGCTCGTGCACGACCTCGAAGGCGTCGCCGCGGCGGATGTCCCGCTGGAAGTCCACGTCCCACGAGAAGGCGCGGATCAGCCGCACCAGGACCGGGACGCCGAGGCCGGCCCGTTTGCCGGCGACGAACAGGCTGTCGCGGATGTCCCCCCGGTGGTGGGCCAGGGTGCGCACCAGGGGCTTTTCGACCTCGGATGCGGTGAACCCGTCGCCGCCGCGGCGCACCGCGACCTCGCGGGCATAGTCCACGGCCACGGCGAAGCCCAGGAAGCGGCCCGGCGCCGGCGTCCGGCCGCGCGTCGGGTCGTCGGTTTCGGGGACGAAGGTGACGGTAATGGCCTGTCCCGGCTTGATGCGGCGCGGGTCGAAATGGCCGCGCAGGGCCGCGATGGCCGCCTGTGCGTCTGTGCGCGCGACGCCGACGTCGGTGAGGATCCCGGACAGGGTCTCGCCCCGGTCCACGCGGATGGTGCGGCTCCAAGGTTCGGGGGGCTCCGGCGTCGTGGTCAGGGGCACGTCCGGACGCTGTACGGCCAGGGTCGCCGCGGCCGCCGGATTGCCCAGCGACAACGGCGCCAGGGCCAGGGTGTCGGAGTCGTTTGCGGTCGCGCCCGTCCCGGTAACTACGGGCGGCGAATCGACCTGCAGCGCCATCCCGGTGGAGACGATGATTCCGATGCCCACCAGGGCCGTCGCCAGTACTCCCCTCAGAAACACGGAGTGGATTCTCCGCGTATTATTTGATTCAATTTTTCGAAAACTCCAACCATTTCATGATCCGGTCTTCGACGTCTTCAGTATTTGTTGCCAACCATGTGGGCGCACGACTCGGATGTCAAGGGCTTTTTGGTGATTCAATCATTGGAATCAATAGCATTTAGCGTGACTCTCTGGAACGACTCCAGAGTCGCCTCCCGTGCTCGGTACTGCTTTCGGGACCTCCCGCGGCGGCGTCATAAAACCATCAACAAACCGTTTGACAGGCGACCGGGCCGGCGCCTATAAACCGGCCTCCCGCGAGGCGCTCGGTGTCGAAGCCGGCCCTCGCGGCTCTGCTCTTTGACAGTGTTGATATATTGGAAGGGATGCGCGGGCGGCGGTTTTGTTCGCTGTGGCGGATGGGGTCGTTTTTGTCGTGTGCGTCCTTTGATCGAGATTTACGTCTCGATCGTTTTG
>JANQFP010000123.1 GCA_028277795.1 Rhodospirillales bacterium | reverse complement strand
CGTCATGCCCGTGCTTGTCACGGGCATCCACGTCCTTGTTTCGAGAACCGAAGGCCGATCGAAGGCATGGATGGCCGGGTCGGAGCCCGGCCATGACGTGTTAAGATTGAACGTTTTCGTTTGCATATCTACTATAGGGCGCTCTCGCGTATAAACCGGACAGCAGTGGGCTTGACCCGGCAACCCATGGACCCCCGGGTCAAGCCCGGGGGCGACGCGATGGGGGTGGCGAATCCCACCCTTCTCGACCTGCGCTAGATTTCGTCGCCGGGCCGTCCCGCCGCCGCCACGACCCGCCGCACCAGCGCCACATCCGCATTGCCGCCGCTGAGCACCAGGCCCACCCGGCGCCCGGCCATGGCGTCGCGCTCGGCCAGCAGGGCCGCCAGGGGGGCCGCCCCCGCCCCTTCCGCCAGGTTGTGGGTGTCGGTGAGGTAGTGGCCCATGGCCGCCAGGATGGCCTCGTCGGACACCGTCACGATGCGTTCGGCGCCCTTGAGGATGATGGCCAGCGCCGCCGGGTCGGGCACCCGGCAGGCGACCCCGTCGGCGATGGTGTCGGCGGTGTTGGTGGACACCGGCTCGCCGCGTTCGAACGACAGCGCGTAGGCGGCCGCCGTCTCGGCGACCACGCCGACGATGCGGGTGCCGTGCCCCAGGGCGTCGCGCACCGCGATCAGGGAACAGATGCCCGAGCCCTGGCCGACCGGCACGTAGACCGTGTCCAGGTCGGGCACCCCGCGCAGGAACTCCAGCCCGTAGGACGCGACTCCGCGCACCAGCCACGGGTGGAAGGCGCGCACCGGATGGAGGCCCTGCCGCTCGGCCTCCGCCATGGCGAAGTCGTAGGCTTCCTGGAAGTCGTCGCCGTGCACCACCAGCTCGGCGCCGAAGGCGGCCATGGCGGCGTTCTTCTCGGGGCTGTTGCCGCGGGGCACGACGACCACGGCGCGCAGCCCCGTGGACGCCGCGGCGCGGGCGACGCTCTGGCCGTGGTTGCCGCGGGTGGCGGTGATCACGCCGCCGACCTCCGGGTGGCGGCGTTTCAGGGTCTCCATGTAGACCAGGCCGCCGCGCACCTTGAAGGCGCCGATGGGGGTGTGGTTCTCGTGCTTGACCCACACCGCGCAGCCGGCCCGCGCCGACAGCAGCGGCCAATGGATCTGCGGCGTCGGCGCCATGTGGCCATGGACGATCGCCGCGGCCGCCTCCAGGTCGGCGAGATCGGGGGTCAAGACGGGGGTCCGCGGTCAGTCATCGAACACGACGTTGATGCGCCGATTGTGCTTGCCCTTGTTCTCGATCTTGCCCACCCGCACCCGGCCGATCTCGCCGCTCGCCGCCACGTGGGTCCCGCCGCACGGCTGCAGGTCGACGCCGCCCACCTGCATCAGGCGTACCCGGCCGGCGCCCGACGGCGGCTTCACCGACATGGTGCGGATCAGGTCCGGCTGGGCGGCCATCTCGGCGTCGGTGATCCACTGGGCCGACAGGGGGTGGTTCTCCGCCACCAGCCGGTTGAGCTCGGCGGTGATATGGTCCTTGTCGAGGGACGTGTCGGGCAGGTCGAAATCGAGCCGGCCCTTGTCGGCCCCCAAGGCGCCGCCGGTGACGCCCCCCTCGACGACGCTGCACAGAAGGTGCAGGCAGGAATGCATGCGCATGTGCCGGTAGCGCCGGTCCCAGTCGATCTCGGCGGTGACCGCCTCGCCCACCGTCAACGCCGGCGCGCCGTCGGCGGGCAGGTGCAGGAGGTCGCCGCCGTCCCGCACCGTATCGACGATGGGCACCCGGCGCCCGTCGGCGGTCGTCAGCCGCCCCGTGTCTCCGGGCTGGCCCCCGCCGCGGGCGTAGAACACCGTGCGGTCGAGCACGACGCCGCGCCCGTCGACGGCGGTGACGGCGGTGACGGCGGTGACGGTGGCCTCGCAGGTCCTGGCGTAGGCGTCCTCGGTGAAGAGCTCGACGGTCATCGGCGTTCCCCGCCCGAGAGGTTACGGCCGCCAGAACGGTTTGTCGAACTCCGCCAGGGCGTCGCAGCGGCACAGCCCGATGTCCTGCAGCGTGCGCTCGTCCATGGTCATCAGGAGGCGCCGGCCGCGCCGCCGCGCGCGCCAGGCGGCGACCATGTCGGCCACGCGCACCACCTCGCGCCGGACCAGCCAAGCGCCGGCCCGCAGCCATGCCGCCCAGGTGAGAGACGGCACGGGCGCGGACATTGTATCGATACAATCTGTCCTAATCATCGCCAGAGCCCCCAAATTGTCTCTAATTTCGATTCCTATATTGACATTGTTTGGGGGTCAATGGTTTTATTGTCACCATGACAATGTGGATCCCCAGCCTGGCGGGACGGGACGGGCCCCGCTACCGGGCTATCGCCGACGCCTTGGCCGCCGACGTGGCCGACGGGCGCCTGGCGGCGGGGGCGCGGCTCCCCACCCACCGCGACCTGGCCGACCGGCTGGGGGTCACCGTCGGCACCGTCAGCCGGGCCTATGCCGAAGCCCAGCGCCGCGGTCTGGTGGCCGGCGAGGTGGGCCGCGGCACCTTCGTCCGCGGGGCCGCCCCGGCGCCCGCCCGCTATCCCTTCGTGGTGCCCGAGAGCCGCGACCCCCACGTCGTCGACTTCGGCCTCAACGTGCCGGCGTGGGAGTTGGCCGCCGCCCGTCTGGGGCCGACCCTGGAGACGCTGGCCCGCTCCGCCGACCTGACCGCGCTGACCCGCCACCAGCCGGACGTGGGTCGGCCTACCCACCGCGCCGCCGGTGCCGCCTGGATCGGCCAGCTCGGGCTCGACGTCCCGGCCGACCGGGTGGCGGTCACCAGCGGCGTCCAGCACGGCATCCTGGCGGCCCTGCTGGCCGTGGCCCGGCCCGGCGACACGGTGCTCACCGAGTCCCTCACCTTCCCCGGCTTCGAGCCCCTCGCCGAGCATCTGGACCTGCGGGTGCACGGCCTGGCCATGGACGGCGAGGGGGTGCTGCCCGACGCTTTCGAGGCCGCCTGCCGCAGCGGGTCCCCGAAGGCGCTCTACTGCATCCCCACCCATCATAATCCGACCACCGCCACCATGTCGGAGGGGCGCCGGCGCGCCGTGGCCGAGGTGGCGCGGCGCCACGGCGTGGCCATCATCGAGGACGACGTCTACGGGTTCCACCCAGCCGAGCGGGCGCCGCCGCTGGCCGCCTTCGCGCCCGAATGCACGGTCCTGGTGGTGGGGACCTCCAAGTGCCTGGCCGGCGGCCTGCGGGTGGGGTTCCTGGTGGCGCCGCCGGAGTGGATGGAGCGCATCGCCACCGCCATCCGCTTCACCACCTGGTCGGCCCCGCCGCTGCCCGCCGAGGTGGTGGCGCGCTGGATCACCGACGGCACGGCGGACGAGCTCATCGCCTGGCAGCGCCGCGAGCTGGCGGCGCGCCAGGACCTGGCCCGCCGCCTCCTGCCGCCCGGGCTCCACCAGGCCGAACCGACCAGCTTCCACGCCTGGCTCACCCTGCCCGAGCCGTGGCGCGGCGAGGCGTTCGCCGCCGCCCTGCGCCGCCGCGGCGTGCTCGCCGCCTCGGCCGAGACCTTCACCGTCGGCCGCGGCCCGACCCCGGACGCGGTGCGCCTGTGCCTGTGCGGCGTTGCCGAGCGCGACGACGTGGAGCGCGGCCTGACCGTGGTCGCCGACGTCCTCGCCCGCCCCCCCGGCGTCGCCGTCATCTGACGGACACCCGTCGCTCATTCAACGCGGTGGTCGCAGAGAAGGCGCGGAGGACGCTGAGGAAAGCAAATACGAAATCGGGGACAGTATATTAATTTCCCAAAGAAATTAGTATACTGTCCCCGATTTGATGCGCCGCCAAGCGGCGCGGGGCTCCTCCCCTGCGCTCTCTGCGTGCCCTCAGCGATCTCCGCGTTTCATGAACCCCCCGACCCTCACCGTTGGGCCGCGAGTTCTTCGAGGGCGAACTCCAGGCTGCAGACCAGTTGCGCCATGAAGGCGAAGTCCAGGGTCTCCAGCCGGTCCGTGGGCCCATGGTAGTTGGGATTGCGGAAGTACGCGGTGTCGGTGACCATCACCGCCGGCAGGCCCTTGTCCCAGAACGAGGCGTGGTCGCTGAGCCGGGAATCGGGGATCACCCAGCCGTTGAAGGGCAGGAACAGGGACTCCACCGGCAGCCCCGGGTTGCGCTTGAACCCCCGGATCACGGCGCGGCCGAAGGCGCGCGAGCCCCAGTTGCCGACGACGCCGATGTAGTCGCCGGTGGACGGATAGCCCATCCAGCGCACGACGAAGGGATACTCCTGCACGGGTGCCGTGAACCCCACCATCTCGAGGACGATGGCGCCCCGCACCCGCTCGCCGCGGTCCTTCAGGCGGCGCACGAACACCCGGCTGCCCTGGTGGCGGGTGGCGAAGGCCGGCGGCTCCTCCAGGGTAAAGGCGACCAGCCGCACCGGCACGGCCGGCGGTTGCGCCACCAGCCGGCGGCCCAGCTCGATCAGGACGGCGACGGCGGCACCGTTGTCGTCGGCGCCGGGGGTGCCCGGCACCGTGTCGTAGTGGGCGCCGACGACGACATAGGCGTCGCCCGGGGGCCCGCCGGGCACGGTGGCGATCAGGTTGGCCACCCGTCGGCCGTTGAACTCATAGACCTGGTCCTCGACGGCCAGCCCGGCGCCGGCCAACGCGTCGCGCACGAAGGCCTCGGCCCGGTCCAGGCCGTCGCCGCGCAGGGGCGAGCGCTCGCCGATGTCCACCGCCAGCACCCGGGCGTGGCGCTCCAGCGCGGCCTCCAGGGACTTTAGGTCGTCGCCGCACCCGGCTTCGGCCGCAGAGATCATCACCGCGCAGGCCAGGCAGACGCCCAGCGCCGCAAGAGACCGCCCCGTGTCGCCGGCGCCCGCCACGCCCCCCTCACCGGAATGCCGCCACCGTGTGGCCGTGGTTCAGGGGGCCGTGGCCGTGGCCGTAGCCGGGGGCGCTGCGCAGGGCCTCGTGCACGTAGCGCCGGGCCCGGTCCACCGCGTCGCCCAGGTCCAGGCCCTGGGCCAGCCCGGTGGCCACGGCCGAGGCCAGGGTGCAGCCGGTGCCGTGGGTGTGGCGGGTCTCGATGCGCGGGCTGTCCATCAGCACCGGCCGCTCGGCGCCGGTCAGCAGCAGGTCGGTCACGGTCGGCCCGTCCAGGTGGCCGCCCTTGAGCAGCACCGCCTGCGGCCCCAGGGCGGCCAGGGCGCGGGCCGCCGGCATCAGGTCGTCGCGGCCGCCCACCCTCAGCCCGGTCAGCACCTCGGCCTCGGCGAGGTTGGGAGTGATGACGCCGGCGCCGGGGATCAGGCGCCGCTTCAGGGCCTCGACGGCCTCGGGCTCCAGCAGGCGGGCGCCGCCCTTGGCCACCATCACCGGGTCCACCACCACCGGCACGCCGGGGGCCTCGTCGTCGAGGACGTCGCGCACCGCATCGATGACGTCGGGGCGGTGGAGCATGCCGATCTTGACGCAGTCGGCGCCGATGTCGGCCAGCACCAGGCGCATCTGCTCGCCGACGAAGGCCGACGGCACCTCGTGGATGCCGGTGACGCCCTGGGTGTTCTGGGCGGTCAGCGCGGTGATGGCCGTGGCCGCGTAGCCGCCCAGCGCGGTCACCGTCTTGATGTCGGCCTGGATGCCGGCGCCGCCCCCGGAATCGGAGCCGGCGACGATCAGCACGCGGCCCTTCATAACTGCATGTCAGCCGGCGACCCGGGTGATGACGCCGACGATGTCGTCGACCACCTGGCCGATGACCACCTCGTCCTCGCCCTCGGCCATGACGCGGATCTTGGGCTCGGTCCCCGACTTGCGGATGAGCAGGCGGCCGCTGTCGGCGAGCCGGGTCTCGCCGGCGGCGATGGCCTCCTTGACCTTGTCGTCCTCCAGCGGCGTGCCGCCGTTGTAGACCACGTTGCGCAGGATCTGCGGCAGCGGCTCGAACGCCCGGCACACCTTGCCGGCGGTGCGCCCCGATTCGACGATCACCGCCAGCACCTGCAGGGCGGCGATGAGACCGTCGCCGGTGGTCGAGTAGTCGCCGAGGACGATGTGGCCCGACTGCTCGCCGCCCAGGTTGTAGCCGTTCTCGCGCATGTACTCGACCACGTAGCGGTCGCCCACCTGGGTGCGCCGCAGCTCCAGGCCGATGCCCTTGACGTAGCGCTCGAGGCCCAGGTTGGACATCACCGTGGCGACCAGGCCGCCGCCGTTGAGCCGGTCGTGCTCCGACCAGCTGCGGGCGATCAGGGCCATGAGCTGGTCGCCGTCGATCAGCGCCCCGTTCTCGTCGGCGATGAGCACCCGGTCGGCGTCGCCGTCCAGCGAGATGCCGATGTCGGCGCCCTTGACCACCACCTCGGCCCGCATGGCCTCGGTGGCGGTGGAGCCGCAGTCCTTGTTGATGTTGAAGCCGTCGGGCGTCACCCCGATGGGGATGACCTCGGCGCCGAGCTCCCACAGCACGTCGGGGGCGACCCGGTAGGCGGGGCCGTTGGCGCAGTCGATGACGATCTTCAGGCCATCCAGGCGCAGGCCCTTGGGGAAGGTCTGCTTGACGTACTCGGTGTAGCGGCCGACCGCGTCCTCCAGGCGCAGGGCGCGGCCCAGGCGGTCGGGGGCCGCCCGGTCGGCGGAGGCGCCGTTCTCCATGCGCGCCTCGATGGCCGCCTCCACCTCGTCGGACAACTTGTAGCCGTCGGGGCCGAACAGCTTGATCCCGTTGTCCTCGAAGGGGTTGTGGGAGGCCGAGATCATGACCCCCAGGTCGGCGCGCAGGCTGCGGGTCAGCATGGCCACGGCCGGCGTCGGCAGCGGCCCGACCAGGATCGGGTCCATGCCCACGGCGACGAACCCGGCGGTCAGCGCCGGCTCCAGCATGTAGCCGCTGAGCCGTGTGTCCTTGCCGATGACCACCCGGTGGCGGTGCTTGCCGCGGGTGAACTGCCGGCCGGCGGCCATGCCCACCCGCAGCGCGGTGTCGGCGGTCATGGGCTCCGCATTGGCGGTGCCGCGGATGCCATCGGTCCCGAACAGCTTGCGTGTCATCGCCCGATCCCCAGGTCTTGGTTGGCTTGCGCAAACGGTTGTTTTGCCACTAATCCGCCGTCCCTGCAACATCGCCCCCGCCGCGCAGGGCCCGCCATACGGCCAGGGCCTGGGCGGTCTCGGCCACGTCGTGGACGCGCAGGATGCGGGCTCCGGCCTCCACCGCCGCCAGGGCCGCCGCCAGCGAGCCGGCGAGGCGGGCGTCGGCCGGCTCGCCGCGGCTCAGCCCGGCGATGAGGCTCTTCCGCGACACCCCGATCACGATCGGGCAGCCCAGATCGCTAAAGCGCGCCAGGCGGCGCAGGAGGTCCACGTTGTGGGCCACCGTCTTGCCGAAGCCGATGCCGGGGTCGACGGCGATGCGGTGGCGCGGGATGCCGGCGGCCTCGCAGGCCGCCACCCGGCTCTCGAGATGGGCGAACACGCCCTCGACCACGTCGTCGTACCGGGGGGCGTCCTGCATGGTGGCCGGCTCACCCCGCATGTGCATGAGCACCACCGAGGCTCCCGACGCCGCCGCCACGGACAGGGACCGTTCGTCGCCGGCGAGGGCGGTGACGTCGTTGATGACCGCCGCGCCGGCGGCCAATGCCGCCTCCATGACCGCGGCCTTGCGGGTGTCCACGGACAGCGGCACGCCGGCGTCGGCGAGGCCGCGGACCACCGGGATGATGCGTGCGAGCTCGGTCTCCGCCGGCACCGGCGCGGCGCCGGGGCGGGTGGACTCGCCGCCGATGTCGAGCATGTGGGCGCCGGCCGCAATCAGCGCCCGGCCGCGGGCGACGGCGGCCTCGGTCTCCAGGGTCTCGCCGCCGTCGGAGAAGCTGTCGGGGGTGACGTTGACCACGCCCATGAGGCGCGGTCTGTCGAGGGCCAGGCCGGCGAAGGCCGGCGCCTCGGGTCGCGCGTCGGAGATCGGTTGAGGTCCCGACCGGTTCAGGCGCCGGGCTGGGGCTCCGGCCCGAGGCCGCCCCCGGCCGGCCGGCCCTTGGCCCGGCCGCCGCTCGACGGCACAGAGGCCCGGCGGCCCGGGTCCTTGGGCTTGGAGGGCTCGTCCTCGTCGGGCCGCACGACGGCCTCGCCGCGCAGCAGCGCCGCCACCTCCTCGCCGGACAGGGTCTCGTACTCCAGCAGCGCCGTGGCCAGCTTCTCCAGGTCGTCCCGGTGCTCGTTGATGATGGTCCGCGCCGTCTCCTCGGCATCGTCGATCAGCCGGCGGATCTCCTCGTCGATCAGGCGGGCGGTGGCGTCGGAGACGTTCTTGCGCTGGGTCACCGAGTGGCCGAGGAAGATCTCTTCTTCGTTGTCCGAATAGCGCAGCGGCCCCAGCTTGTCGCTGAACCCGAACTCGGTGACCATGCGCCGGGCCATGTCGGTGGCCTGCTGGATGTCGTTGCCGGCGCCGGTGGTGACGTTGTCGTTGCCGAACACGATCTCCTCCGCGATCCGGCCACCGAACATCACCGCCAGCTTCGACGTCAGCTCGACCAGCGAATAGCTGTAGCGGTCACGCTCGGGCAGCGACATGGTCACCCCGAGGGCGCGGCCCCGCGGGATGATGGTGACCTTGTGCAGGGGGTCGTGCTTGGGCACGTGGATGCCGACCAGGGCATGGCCCGCCTCGTGGTAGGCGGTGAGGGTCTTCTCCTCCTCGGTCATCACCATGGAGCGCCGCTCGGCCCCCATCATGACCTTGTCCTTGGCCGCCTCGAAATCGAGCATGGTGACGACCCGCTTGCCGGCGCGGGCCGCCAGCAGGGCCGCCTCGTTGACCAGGTTGGCCAGGTCGGCGCCGGAGAAGCCGGGGGTGCCGCGGGCGATCACCCGCGGGTCCACGTCGGGGGCCAGCGAGATCTTGCGCATGTGGACCTTGAGGATCTTCTCGCGGCCCAGGATGTCCGGGTTGGGCACCACCACCTGGCGGTCGAAGCGGCCGGGCCGCAGCAGGGCCGGGTCGAGCACGTCGGGCCGGTTGGTGGCGGCGATCAGGATGACGCCCTCGTTGGACTCGAAGCCGTCCATCTCCACCAGGAGCTGGTTGAGGGTCTGCTCGCGCTCGTCGTTGCCGCCGCCCAGGCCGGCGCCCCGGTGGCGGCCGACGGCGTCGATTTCATCGATGAAGATGATGCACGGCGCGTTCTTCTTGCCCTGCTCGAACATGTCGCGCACCCGGCTGGCGCCGACGCC
>JANQFP010000074.1 GCA_028277795.1 Rhodospirillales bacterium | reverse complement strand
TTCCACCTGGGCGAGTCCGTGCGAACGCGGCGGCGCGCTGCCTGACGGGGCGGCGTGGTCGGGTCTGGCGCGTGGGGTTGAGAACGAGGGGCGGGCGGGGACGTCTGTCGCGGGGTTGGCCTACCCGGGCGCCAGGATCGGCAGGCGGTCGAGGGCGAGGCGCATCAGGGCTTCGGCCGGCGATCCGGTCGGCAGGCTGAGGACGACGCGGGTTTTGCGCTCGACGACGCGGGCGGCGACCTTGATGAGGCGCAGGCGCAGGGTATCGACCTGGGCGCGGCGCCACTGGGAGCGCTTCGGCATGACGGACCGGAGGCTCCACATCAGCCCGTAGGCGGCGCCATGCAGGAACAGGCGCATCTGGTTGGCGGTCGCCTTGGAGCAGGAGGTTCGGTCGGCGGCGAGGTGGGCTTTCCAGGCCTTGATGTGGTTTTCGGCCTGCCCTCGGCGGCAATAGACCTTCTCGTAAAGAGCCTTGCCGCGCCCGCCGGTCAGGCTTGTGACGATGAATCGGGTGTCACGACCCTGGGGTCCGACCTCGACGCGGGCGATGATGCGCTCGACCCGGGTCCACGACGCGGCGCCGTCATGGATCTCCTTGAAGCGGCGGACCTTCCTGTCGCCCTTGCCGGCCTCGAAGCGCCTGGCGGTGCTCTCTTCCAGGTCGGCGACAGGACGGCGCAGGGCCGCGTTGGGCGCGACGCCGAGGATGAAGTCCACGCCCCGGGCGCGGCACAGGTCCAGAACCTCCGGGGTACAATAGTGGGAATCGCCGCGCAGCAGGATCTCGACATGGGACCAGTGGGCGCGGATCTCGCGGATCAGGCGCCGCAGATGGCCGGCGATCTCGCGGCCTTTCGGGCGTTTGGCGGGCCGCAACACCGCGCCGACAAGGCGCCCGTCGCCGTCGAAGACGACGATGGGCTGGAAGCCATACTCATCATAATGGGCGTTGAACAGCCGCAGTTGCTGGCCGCCGTGAACGGCGTCGAAGGTGTCGTCGATGTCCAGCACGATGCGCCTCGGCACATGCCGGAACGACGCGCAGTAGGTCTCCACCATGGTCCGGCCCATGCGGATCAGGGCGCGGATGTCCGGCAGATTTTCCAGGCGCGACAGGGTCGGCTGCGAGCACAGATCGGCTCCGCCGGGCAGGCGCTCCAGGGCCATCTTGAAGACCGGATCGCGACGCAGGGCGCCGGCGTCGTTGGCGTCCTCATAGCCGGCCGCGATCATCAGCATACGAAAGGCGATCATGTCGGCCAGGGTGTGCTGGATGCGGCCGGGGTCACGCGGATCATCCAGGCAGTCGGCCAGTCTACCGGCCAGCCCGGTGCGTCGCTCGATCTCGCGCAGCACCAGAAGGCCGCCGTCCGAGGAGACGGTGCCGCCGTCGAAACGGGCCACGATGTCCTTGTCGAGAACCGGTGACAGACCGGGCAGCGGGAGAGTACGTTCGTCCATGGCGGGTGTCGTGGTCTGGGGATCCGTGTTTTTGGCTTCGACACCCAGAAAATACGCGACCTCAGGATCTTACGCTACACCCGCCAACCCCGATGAATAA
>JANQFP010000034.1 GCA_028277795.1 Rhodospirillales bacterium | reverse complement strand
CGGCGGCGTTGCGCGGCGCTTGTGATGCTCCAGCATCACGGCGCGCCGCGCGCCTGGCCGGACGGCCTCGGAAGGCCGTCGTATGGGTGCCATATGTCTCATCCAGACCACTAGGGAGCGATGATGCCGACGGACGGGGCCGACGCCGAACTCCCACCGCAGCCCCAGAGCGGCGGCAACGTCATCGCCCTGTTCCTCGCCCTCTATCTGCTGATCCTCGCCTTCTTCATCCTCATGGTCAGCATCTCCACCCTGGAGGACGTGCGCTCCCAGGCGGTCATGGACAGCCTGACATCGACCTTCGCCTCCATCCTGCCGCCGACCACCGACCTCACCACCTTCACCGCCAAGGAGGGGGAAATCCTGGCCGCCCAGGAGTTCCAGGAGCGGATCACCGGCATTTTCGCCACCGCCATCCAGGTGGCCAAGGTGACGGTCGTCCAGCCGGGACGGCTGATGCGCGTCTCCATGCCCGCCGACGCCCTGTTCTTTCCCGGCGAGATCCGTGTCCGCGAGGGGCGCCTGCCCTTCCTCGACCGGGTGGTCACGGCCCTCAGCAGCCGACCGCCCGGCCTGCGCTACGACATGGAGTTCGTCATCGACAGCGAGTACGCGGTGGACAAGAGCCTGCCCATCGGCGAGACCCTGGAAATGCGGCGCGCCGGCGCCTTCGCCCGGGTCATGCTGGCCCGCGGCGCCCCGCCCGACAGCGTCACCATCGGCATGAAGCCGGGCGAGCCGGGCGACCTGACGATCTGGTTCCACGTGCGGCTGCGCGACGAGGGGCGCCTCACCTTCGGCCGCGGCGATCGCGAGGGGCCATGACCCCGGACCCCATGGGCACCGACGACGACCTGCATGCGGGACCGCCGCCGCCGCCGAGCAAGGCGTGGATGGTCACTTTCACCGACCTGGTGTCGCTGATGCTGACCTTCTTCGTCATGCTGTTCGCCATGTCCAGCGTCAAGGTGGACAGGTGGGAGACCATGATCGACGCCCTCAGCCAGACCCTGAATCCGTCGCGGGTCAAGACCGTGGCGGCGGCGACGGCCAAGTACAACATCGCCACCGTGTTCCGCAAACGGGCCATCAATCTGGACTACCTGGCGGCGGTCCTGGACGAGACCATGTCGGCCGACGCGGTGCTGGCGCGCAGCGAGATCATGCGGCTGGAGGACCGGCTGGTGGTCGCCCTGCCCACCGACCTGTTGTTCGAGCCGGGGTTGGCGGTCTTGTCGCCACGTGCCCGGACGGCGTTGTTCAACCTGGGCGGCGTGCTGCGCAACATCGGCAACCAGATCGGGGTCAACGGCCACACCGACCCGCTGGCCCCCGACGGCGATCAGTTCACCTCCAACTGGGAGCTGTCGCTGGCCCGCGCCGTCGCCGTCGGCAACGCGCTGCGCCGCTCCGGATACACCGAGGACGTCATCGCCTACGGCTTCTCGGACAGCCGTTTCGGTCAGTTGGCCGACCTGAGCGAAGCCGAACAGCGGGCCATGGCCCGGCGGGTCGACGTGATCATCCTGGGCACCGTGGGGGACTCGTGATGGGCATCGGGGGAGGCGGCATGCGGTGACGGCGACGTGGCACCGGTGCAGTCGATGGCTGCCCCCGGCGCTGGCGGCGGCCTTGTGGATGGTCTCGGCAACGGCGGCGGCCGATCCGGTGACCGTGCGCGCGGCCCCGCACGAGGGCTACGGCCGGATCGTCTTCAACTGGCCGTCGCCGGTGGGGTTCTCCGCCGAGCGGGTCGACAACCGGGTGCAGGTGCGGTTCGGCCGCCCCATCGAGGCCACCTATGGCGGGGTGGCGCGCGCCCTCCGGCGCTACGTGTCGGCCGTCGAGCCGGGGCCCGACGGGATATCCGTGGACCTGGTGCTCACCGGCGATTGGGGGGTGCGCAGCTTCGACCTGGGCTCGGCCGTCGTCGTCGACCTGCTGGACCAGACGGCGGAGCCGGCGGAGGCCGGCCCGGCGCCGACTGCGGCCGAGGCCGCCCCGGTCCGGGTGCGTGCCGGCGAGCACACCGGATACAGCCGCATCGTCTTCGACTGGCCGGAGCGGGTGGACTACCGGGTCGAGCGCGCGCCGGGAGCCGCCACCGTGGTCTTCGGGCGCTCGGCGCCGCTGGCGGTGCAGCGGTTGCGGGCCCGCCCGCCGCGCTTCATGAGCGGCTTCGCCACCGAGCCCCGCGACGACGGCGTGGCGATGACCCTGACCGTGGCCGAGACCTCCCAGGTCCGGCACTTCCGCGCCGGCCCGCGGATCGTCATCGACGTCACCGCCCCCGCACCCAAGGCGGTCGAGCCAACACCCCCGGTCCCCGAGGCACCTCCGCCCGCGCCTGCACCGGCTCCGCCGGTGACCGCGGAGCCGGCACCTGCGGCACCCGAGCCCCAACCAGCCTCCGAGCCCCAGCCGGCCCCCGAGGCCCAGCCGGCCAAGCCGGTGGTCCTGGCGCCGCCCGGCGACCGGCCCGTCGCCGGCGCCGAGGCCACCGCACCGCCGGCGGCCGCGGCCGAGGCGCCGACGCCCGAGGCCCCGGCCGGCGAGGTGAGTCTGCGCTTCGACTGGGACGAGCCGGTGGCGGCGGCGGTGTTCAGGCGCGCCGGGGGCCTGTGGGTGGTGTTCGACAAGGGCGCCGACTTCGACCTGGATGCCTTGCGGGCGGCGGGCGGCAACGCGGTCCGGGACATCCGCCCGGTGCCCGCCGAGGGGGCCGCGGCCCTGCGCCTGGACACGGTGTCGGGGGTCAATCCCGACGTGGGGCGCGACGGCCTGGCCTGGCTGCTCACCCTGCGCCGCCAGCCGCCGACACCGCAGGCTGTCATCGAGACCCGGGTGCAGCCCAGCTCGCCGGTGGGGCCGCGCATCTTCCTGCCGGTGGCGGAACCGGGCGAGGCCATCGCCGTGCGCGACCCGGAGGTGGGCGACAACCTGGTGGTGGTCCCGGTCATTCCCCTCGGCCACGGCATACCGCGGGCCTACGAGTACCCGCAGCTCCGCCTGTTGCCCAGCGTCCAGGGGGTGGT
The DNA here is from genome assembly GCA_028277795.1 of Rhodospirillales bacterium. Classification (GTDB taxonomy): domain Bacteria; phylum Pseudomonadota; class Alphaproteobacteria; order Rhodospirillales; family JANQFP01; genus JANQFP01. The sequence goes on along the minus strand of JANQFP010000034.1, from coordinate 7,337 downwards.
CATCCGGCCGCGCATCGACACCCTGCGCGTGCGGCCCTTGCGCCAGGGCATCGAGGTGACCAGCGCCGGCCACCTGCAGATCTCGCCGGTGGCCGAGGATGCGGCGGTCGAGGCCCAGCTCGGCGTCATCAAGCCGTTGAGCCGTATCGTGCCCGCAGAGCGCTGGCCGGTGGTGTCGACCAATGATTTCGTGTGGATGGCGCAGGGACTGCAGCGGGCCGCGGCGGTGGCCGCGGAAGGCGACCGGGAACGGCGGCGGTTCGACCTGACCCGATTCTACATCGCCAACGGGTTCGCGCCCGAGGCCCTGGGCGTGCTGCGCGCCATCGTTGCGGACCGGCCGGAAGCCATGGAGGACCCGCAGTTCCGCCTGCTGCGCGGCGCCGCCCGCCTGCACATGGGGCGGCTGGTGGGGGCGGCCGACGACCTCGGCCACGCCAGCCTGGACGGCAACGACGAAGGCGCCTACTGGCGCGCCGCCCTGCGTGCCGGCAGCGGCGACCTGGCCGGGGCCGCCGACGAGCTGCAGCGCACCGGCGGCATCATGCGGCCCTATCCCCTGCCCCTGAAGATGCCCCTCGGGTTGCTCATGGCCGAGGCGGCCATCGAGGTGGGGGACATCAAGCACGCGGCGCACCTGCTCGACCTGCTGAGCCTGGAGGGGCCGACCATGGCGCAGCAGAACCAGATCGACTACGTCGGCGGCCGCCTGCGCGAGCTGGCCGGCGATTTCGACGGCGCCGTGAGCGCCTGGGAGGTGGTGGAGCAGGGTCCCCACCGGCCCAGCCGCGCCCGCGCCGCGGTGGCCCGCATCGAGCTGCTGCTCAAGCTGCAGAGCATGACCCGGGCCGAGGCCATCGACGAGTACGAGCAGTTGCGCTTCGCCTGGCGCGGCGACGACTTCGAGTTCGCCATGCTGCGCCGGCTGGGCCAGCTCTACCTGGACGAGGGCGACTACCGCAACGGCCTGCGCACCCTGCGCCAGGCGGCCACCCACTTCCGCACCCATCCCCAGGCCGCGGACGTCACCCAGACCATGAGCGAGGTGTTCAACCGGCTCTACCTGGACGACGAGGCGGACGCCCTGGCGCCGGTCACCGCCATCGCGCTCTATGACGAGTTCCGGGAGCTGACGCCGGCCGGCAAGCTGGGCGACGAGATGATCCGCCGGCTGGCCGACCGGCTGGTCGGGGTCGACCTCCTGGACCGGGCGGCCTCCCTGCTCGACAGCCAGGTCCAGTTCCGACTGGAGGGCGCCCAGAAGGCGCGGGTCGGCGCCCGGCTGGCCCTGATCCACATGCTCGACCGCAAACCGGAGCAGGCCCTTGAGGTGCTCAAGGCCAGCGAGGTCACCGACCTACCCGACGACCTGGCGGCGCAGCGCCGGCAGCTCGCCGGGCGCGCCCTGTCCGACCTGGACCAGGCCGAGGAGGCGCTGGCCCTGATCCGCGAGGACGACAGCCTGGACGCGGACCTCCTGCGCGCCGACATATTCTGGCAGCGCCGGGACTGGGCCAACGTCGCCGCAGTGCTGCGCCGGCTTCTGCGCGGGTTCGAGGCGCGGCCGCGCCAGCCGCTGACCGAGAAGCAGGGCCAGTACGTGCTCAACCTGGCCATCGCCCTGACCCTGAGCAACAACGAGATCGGCGTCGACCGGGTGCGCAGCGACTACGGCGCCGCCATGGACAACACGGTCTACCGGGACGCCTTCCGCCTGATCGCGTCGCCGGAGGCGCCGGGGCTGCTGGACTACCGGACCATCGCCGGCAAGGTGAGCACGGTGGAGAACTTCCAGGCCTTCATGACCGCCTACCGCGAGCGGCTTCAGGCGGAAAGCCTCAGCGCCATCAACTGAATACGAGACGACGGTGCGAACGCGTCAGCCCGACCGGCGGCGGGCGCTGTCGTCCGCGCTGTCGGCGCGGCGGTTGTCCTCGACGTAGTAGATGTGGCGGCCGATCTTGCGGGTGCGCACCATGCCCTCGGCCCAGCGCGGGCGGACGTAATCGGCATGGTAATAGAGCGCCCCCCCGGTGGGATCCTCCAGGGCCTCGCGCAGGCTGGCCAGGGCGACCAGCCGGGCCGCCGTCCACGCGGTCTCGTCGGTCGGCGTGTCCTTCTTGCCGTCGCACCACCAGGAGAACTGGCAGCGGTGCCGGCGCCGTTCGCCGCCCTGGCGGACGACGCCGCAGACCGTGTCGGGAAAGGCCGGATCGACGAGCCGGTTGAGGGTCACCGCGGCCACCGCGAACTGTCCCTCCAGGGGCTCCGACCGGGCCTCCCAATAGACATTGAGGGCGAGGCATCGGAGTGCATCCTCCGGCGGCTCGCCGATGGCGTAGGCCAAAGCAACCGGCCGCGCCGAAACGGCAAGCGCCGCACTGCCGGCGGCCGGGGCCATGCCGTACGCCGTGGCCGGCGCGGCCGCCGCAGCCGCGACCGGTTCAACCTCCGATTTCATCGCCGCGGGCCCCGAGATTAGCGCCACCAGGGCCAGGGCAATGATGGCCGGCACCGTCCTGAGCCGAAGGGATGTCATCCCGTACCTTACCTGCCGTGCCGCCTCCGGCATGCTGCGCGAAAAGACGGTCGTGCCGCCGCGACATCCGCGGCCTCTTGTCCGTATCGACTACATTTTGTAGCCAAACTTAATGCGGGCCCAATATATTGGGCCTGAATTTAATATAATGTTTTGCTAATTTGAAGTCAACCGACGGCCCGGAAGACCCGCCGGGCGGGCCCGCGCACATGGCAGCCATGGGCCGTCCCCTTGGGCGCGGTTGTTGACGGCCGCCGTGACAAAAAGCTAGACTTTTACCAAGGAGTTAGGGCTCGGGCGGTGTTCAACCATGGGGTTCGCCGCGGCGACGGATGATTTGGATCATGGGGAGGATACCGTGACGAAACCCAGTGTTTTCGTATTGGTCGGCGCCATGCTCCTGGTGGGCGCCTGCCAGGCCACCCATCCGGCCCTCAACGAGCCGGGAACGCCGACCGCATACCAGGACCCCGGCACCCGGGGCCAGGTGTCCGGCGTCGGCATCGAGTCCCAGGACATCATCGGCATGACCGACCGCATGATGCGGGACATGCTCTCGTACCCGGTATTCGCGGCGGCCCCCGCGGCCCCCCGGGTGATCATCGATTCCCAGTACTTCTACAACGAGAGCTCGGAGCGCATTAACAAGAACATCATCACCGATCGCCTGCGTGTCGGGCTCAACCGCGCCGCCCGCGGCCGCATGTCCTTCGTCGGCCGGCACTATGCCGACATGGTCAAGAAGGAACGGGAGCTCAAGCGCAAGGGCAAGGTGGACGTGGCCACCACCGGCCTGACCAAGGCCCAGTCCGGGGCCGACTTCAGGCTCGGCGGCCGCATCACCACCCTGGATGCGCGCAACGCCCAGACCGGCATGACCCAGCGCTACACCCAGATCACCTTCGAGATGGTGGACCTTGAGAGCGGCCAGATCGTATGGAGCGGCATATACGAGTTTTCCAAGGCCGCCCAGGACGACATCATCTACCGCTGATCGCCCGGAGGAGGACCGGCCGGAACGCCGAAATCAGGGGATGCAAGGGAACGCCGGGTCCGGGCCCGGCGGCTGAGAGAACGGGGGAGACGACATGATTGAGGCATGCCGTTGGACGGGGCTCCTCGGCGCAGTCCTGCTGCTGGTTGGCTGCGCCTCCGTGCAGGAGCACGAGAAAGAGATCGTGGTCGATCCGGTGACCATGCGCACCTTCCTGGAGGACAAGCCCCAGGAGCTGCAGCGCCTGTACGTGCCGGTGTTGACCCAGGGCCAGCGCAACGCCGTCCTCAACCACATGCGCATCGGCCTGGCGGCCATGGATCTGGGCCTGCGCGACACCGCCGAGCGGTCGCTGGATACGGCGCTGGACGGCATCGAGGCCATCTATGCCGACAATCCAGAGGCGGCCCAGGCCCGCGAGTTCTTCACCAAGGAGAACATCAAGGACTTCAAGGGCGAGCCCTATGAGCGGGTGATGACCTACTACTACCGCGGCCTGCTCTATCTGATGAAGGGCGACTACGAGAACGCCCGCGCCAGCTTCAAGGGCGGCATGTTCCAGGACATGCAGACCGAGACCGAGGGCGTCGATCCCGACTTCGCCCTGATGGCGTTCCTCGAGGGCTGGGCCTCCCAATGCAACGGCGACGTCGGGCTGGCCGAGGAGGCGTTCACGGAAGCCCGTCGGCTGGGCGCCACCATGCCGGGCGAGACCGACCCCGAGCTGGAGAACCTGCGGATCGCCATCGCCCAATCCACCGACCAGGAGCAGAAGGCCGCCCTTTCCCAGGCCATGCGCGACATGAAGACGCAGAAGCGGGCGGACGCCCTGGCCAGCGGGTTCTCGCGCTACGAGCCGCCGGCGTCCGACCATGACCTTCTGGTCGTCGCCGAGAGCGGTGCAGCGCCCGCCAAGGTGGCCACGGGCGAATACGACGAAAAGCTGACCTTCGCGCGCAGCGACACCGACGGCGTGGCGTCGGTCCGTGTCCTGCAAGGCCAATCCAAGGTCACCCTGCCGCCGTCGGAGGACATCTACCTTCAGGCCACCACCCGTGGCGACCGGCCGGTGGACTTCATCCTCGACAACAAGGCGACCTTCAAGTCGACGACCGGCACCATCGGTGATGTCGCTTTGCACGCGGGGACCGCGGCAGCGGCCTACGCCGGCATGTCCGGGGACAGCGATGCCGCCATCGCCGCCCTCGCCATCCTCGCCATCGGGGCCATGGCCAAGGCGGCCGAGGCGGCGGCCACGCCGGACGCCGATGTCCGGTCGTGGGACAACCTCCCCGACAAGGTGTTCGTCACCACCATGAAGGCCGAGGACAGCGCCACCGTCGAGGTCCAGTACACGGACGACAGCGGCCAGGCCATCCCCGGGTTCGGCGGCCCCGTGGAGGTCATCGACGGAGGCAAGTGCAAGCTCGCCTGGACCCGCACCCGCTCGGCCCTCGATATCCCCGACCGGGCGCCGGGAAGCGGTGTGCCGGCGGATACGGAATGATGGGACGGTGAGACCATGACCAGGACTCCAGAAGACCAAGGACCGGGTCGGCGCACCACCACCGTGCGGGCGGCGATGGTCCTCGGCATGGCGGCGCTGCTGGCCGGCTGCACGGCGGAACTGCGCGAACCGCGCCCCTTCTGCGACTTCGCGCCCATCGAGGAGGAGGCCCGGGCCGGTCCGTCGGGACCGGCCCTGCTGCCCAAGGTGCCGGGGTCCATGACGCCGATGCCGCTGAATGCGGTCAACATCATCGACCCGGTCATCATCAACAAGGTGATGGTCCAGGAATCGCGGGCCCGCCGCAACGAGACCGGCACCGCCCAGGTGTGGACGCGGATCGCCAACTGCACCGACTTCCCGCAGCAAGTGGAGCTGCGCACCCACTTCCTGGACGAGGGACAGGCGCCGGCCGAGGACGCGTCGGCCTGGCAGCGGCTGATGCTGCCGCCCAAGTCCATCGGCACCTACCGTGAATCGTCCATCTCGACGATTCGGCCCGCCTACTACTACGTGGAGATGCGCGAAGGGACCTGATCATGAAACACCGCGCCGTCGTCAGCCTGATCGTTGCCGCCGTTGCCATGGTCTGGGCCGACGGCGCGGCCGCCCAGGAGCGCCGTGGCGGCGCCCCGGCGGCCCTCGAGCGGGGTTCGGGCGCCCTGCCCCAGAGCCTGTACCGCGGCGAGCAGCCGGCGGTGCTGGCCCCGCAGCCGGAGGACGACCCCCGCGTCGTCGCCCAGGACACCATCGACCGGTTCGCCTCGCTTTACGCCGGGCAGGGCCGGCCGCGCATGGCCATCTTCTGGAACCGGGGGTTCAGCGACCGGCTGTCCCAGTGGTTCTCGGTGCGCCGCAAGGTGGTGACGGCGACCAAGGAGACCACCGGCCGGGACACGCGGGCCCAGGGCGGCGGCGGCGTCAACATCCAGGTGGGCGAGGGCACCACCGGGCCGGACGCCGGAGCCGGCGAGCGGGGCGACGTGGACCTGCGCGAAGAGGCGCGCATCGTCGGCGAGGTCCAGCACCTGAGGACCGAGCGCCACAGCACCGCCATGAGCGGGGCCCGGCTGTGGCAGTTCCAGGACGACTTCCTGGGTCCCCTGATGGATGCCGGCGTGCGCGTTGTCGACCGCGACACGGTCATGCGGCTCACCGCCGCCGATCAGCGCGACCAGCGCGACCCCAACCTCCAGCACGTGGAGACCGACGCGCTGCGCGGCTACGCGGACATGCTGGTCGAGGTGCTTCTGCAAGGCACGTCCAAGGGGCCCGTCTTCCGGGTCGCGGTGAAGCAGATCGAAGACGGGCGCCTGGTCGCCAACGTGGTGTCGCCGCGCCGCGACCGCGAGGACTACGACGAGGAGGCCGAGTTCGGCATCGGCAAGTACGACGCCACCCGCTGGGGCTTCATGGAGGACGAGGAGGCCAAGCGGGTGCTGTCAAAATACGCCCATAAACTTGCCATAAACGTTATGGAGTCTCTGATCAGGAGTTGGAGCTACTGACTCCCGACCCTGGAGGCGCTGATTGGAGGCGAGATGAGAACGATCTTGATGGCCGGCATCGCCGTCGTGGCGCTGGCGGCATGCACCCAGAACCTGGGTCCCAAGCAGACCGGCGGCGGGCTGCTCGGTGCCGGGCTCGGCGGCTTGGCCGGCGCCCAGATCGGTTCCGGCACCGGCCAGTTGGCGGCCACCGCAGCCGGCGCCCTGCTCGGTGCCGCGGCCGGTTCCGAGGTGGGCACCAGCCTCGACCGGGCCGACCGGCTTTCCACGGGGCGGCCCTCGCGCCACTGGACCCGGCACCAGGTCCGCGTTCCCGGCGGGCCCGACTACCAGTCCGGCGGCAAGGGCTTCGACAGGCCACGCATCATTCCGAAGCGATCGCCCACGGCCACCGGATGCGAACGCCTGGCCGACGGCGGCTTCGCCTGCCAGGCCGACGACGGGACCTGGAACATCTTCCGCTGACACCGATCATGCCCTCCCGGCCCCGGTGACGGACGCGCCTCGGGGTCATGAAACGCCGAGGGCGCGGAGGTCACGCAGAGGACGCGGAGTCAGGGAATGCGCCGCGAAGCGGCGCGGGAATCCTCCTCGGCGTCCTCGGCGTCCTCCCCGCGACCTTGTATGTCTTGGTTCGTGTGAAGGGATTTCCGTGCGAAGGAAGGATGCCGGCCCTCGACGTTGAGGGCGGGTGGCGGGCGGGAGACCGATCGCGACCTGGTGCTCGAAACCGCCGCAGAGCTCGGATCCCCGCCCGCCTGTCGCTTTACCCCGAACAGTCGGGAGGGC
>JANQFP010000031.1 GCA_028277795.1 Rhodospirillales bacterium | reverse complement strand
CGGGGGCGTTGACGAATGGCGTGTAGCGCAACGGTACGCTGACCTGGTCCACGGCTCTCGTGGGCAGGCCCATGGAGCGATACGGCAGGGCGCCGGTCGTCGAGCCCGCGTTCTCGAGGCCATCGCCGTCCGTGTCCGGCGCCGGCAGCCGACTGTTCTCCACGACGAAGCTCAACAGGGCGTCCTGGGCATCGCCCAGCACCGCCACGGTCTGCTCGACCCGCCGTCGTTCCTCGGCGCTGGGCAGCAGCGCCAGCACCACGACGATCACCAACCCCAGGCCGATCATCCAGATGGCCAGCGACAGCAGGCTGAAGCCGCGTCCGGTCGTCGCCGAGGAGGGAGATCGCATTCTCTAGGGCCTATCCGCCGGGCTCGCGGGGGTCGCCGGAGCGTTGCCCTGCCCGCCACGCTCGTCGGCATTGACGGCGTCCGTACAGACGCGGTTCGCGATGTCGTTGGTCACCACGGCGTCGGCTACCGCCTGCGCCAGGACAGCGTCGTTCAACGCAACCTGGCCGATCGCCTCTCCCAGCGCCACGCCGGCGACGATTGCGGCTGCGGCACTGGCCACGCCGGTAGCGACGGCGAAGGGAATGCCCGGGCCGTCACTGGCCGTCGGCGGGCAGGCCGTGTTGAAGCTGAACATCACGCCATCGGCGATCGCCGTTGCCGTGTCGAGGATGGCCAACGCCAGGCTCAGGGAGGCGATCGCGACGGAGATGTCGTCCATCGCGGTGTTGCGCTCGGCCTGCCAGACGATGTCCTCGGTCTGGGTGACCATCAGGGCCGCGGCGTTCGCCACGTTGGCCGCCGCGTTGACGCCGATCGTGATGGCGGCGCAGGAGAGCTTGCTCTCCAGCAGGTCGAACGGCATCGCGTACACGACGTCGTCGTAGGCGGAGGCCGCCACGTTGCTGCCGTCCCTACGCCGCGCCGGCGACTCGAAATCGACTCCGCCGGCGCCCTCGTTGGCGCCGTCGAACGCCATGTCGGCGGCATCGCCGTCCGCGTCCTCGACTCCGCCGCTGGCCAGCACGAACGCCGAATTGAAGCTGGGAGTCGCGCCGCCCAGGTCCAGGGTGTGTACCTGCCCCGTGGTGGCCACCGCCGCCTTGGCGTTGCGCAGCGCCAGGCAAAGATCGAGGTCGTTCTCGTTCGCCGGCATCTTGCGCGTGGGGTTGAGTCCCTCGCTGATGATGTTGGGCGGGCCTTCGGACTCGAGCGAGCCGCCCACGATAGGGTGGTCCACGGTCGCTGGAGTGCCGGGAAGCACCGGGATGAAGCGGTTGCTCAGGGACGCGAGATCCGCGTCCGCCGAGCCGGCAGCGGAGCCCCGGTAGACGGCGTAGCGCACCGGCAGGTGGGCCTCGTCGAGGACAGGGTCGGAGAAGCCCAGGGCCCGGTAGGGGACGCGGCCGACCCGGTCCGCCGGCGCGACCCCACACGACGAGACGGCGCCGCTGCCCTCGAGGCCGTTGGCCGGCACGCTGGTGTCCGCGCAAGGCAGCCGGCCGTTGGCCGCGGCAAACTCGACGAGCGCCTGGGCCACGTCGTCCAGGGTCCTATCCCGAGTCGTGTCCAAGCGCTGGCGCTCCGTCAGCCGCGGAATCGTCATGGCGGCGATCACGATCAGAAGCCCCACCAGGACCAGCACCACGGCCAGCTCGATCAGGGTAAAGCCCGCCGCCGCGCGCCCCCTCCGCAACCTCACTGCACGCCTCCCAGGGAGTCAGCGCGCAGCGCCAGGTTCAACGCGTTGGTGGCTTTCGTCCTGGCGTCGTTCAGCGCGCTGGCGGTCGCCGTCTGCGCCGTACACGCGTTGGCGTAGGCGGTCTTCGCGTCCGCCTCTGCTTCTACCGAGAGAATCAGGTCCACGATCGCCGCGACGAGGGCGATGGCCGCACCGGCGACCGCCAGGACCGAAGCGGCCCCCTCGGGGTATGCAATGGCCTGGTAGACGGTGATGGCCGCAGAGATCGCGCCCAGCGCCACCAGCACGCCCTTGATGGCGAGGTCCGACCGCGCCATCTCGAGGGCGCGATAGGACAGCTCGATGACGGCCAGCGCCTGCTCGTTCTGGTTGAACGCGACCTCGGCCAGGTTGCGCAGGACGGTGGCATCGACCGCCAGGGCGTTGACGCCGCCGAGGTTGCGGGCGCATCCCAGCTCGTCGGCGAGCCGCTGCAACTGCATGGTCAGGACCACGTCGTCATAGGCGGCGGTCGCCACGGCGGAGTCATTCCGGAGGCGGGCCGGCGACTCGAAGTCCTTGGGCGCCGGCGCGAGCTCGTTGCGCTGGTCGAAAGAGCCGTCCACGCCGTCGCCGTCGGCGTCCTCGACGCCGCCGCTCACCAGCAGAAACGCCGGGTTGATGGCGACGGCCGGCGCCTCCTGGTTCACCGTATGGACGAAGCTCGTCGAGCCGCTGGTGCCTGCCGCGGCGATGGCGTTGCGGAGGCTCTGGCAGAAATCGAGTCGGTTGGTCTGCCCCGACACCGTAGAGGCGAAGGAGATCGTTCCGCGGGTGACGACCGGGACGCTCTCCGAACTCGTCGTCAGCGAGATCACCTCCGCCGTCGTGCCGGTGAGGGTGCCCGTGATGGTATCTCCGGGGGTGCTCGTTCCCGCATCGAGGTCGAACGTCGGTCCGTCGAAGGTACCCGTGACACCCGACAGCTCCATGACGCTGCCGGTGTCCGTCCCCGCGACGATCGTCGCGCTGCCGCTCGGGCCGGTGATGCCCTCCGGAGTCGTGTCGTCGAACGTCGTCTGCACGGTGGTCTGCGAGACGACCGTGCCGGAGCCGGAGCCGGACCCCGCGCCGTAGACGGTCTCTCCGGCGACGAACGCCGGCGCCGAGTCCTCGAGGAAATCGATGGTCAGCTCCCAGACGCCGCCACCCAGGTCCGTCGCGGTGAGCACCCGAGCGCTCTTGTTCAACGACGAGGTCACGGTCGCGCTGACTCCGGTCAACAGGTTGTCCGTCGCGACGGTCGCCGGCGGCGGCGCCGGATTGGTGATCATCCGCATGAACGGCAGAGTCCCCGGGAAGGGCGCCAGGTAGAGCTGGTTCAGGGTCATCCCGGGCGTGAAGTCGCCGCCCGGGAACAGGGTCAGGGTCGAGCCGGAGACGGCCTTGACCTTGCCGACAGGATTGTCGTCCGTCGCGTCTCCGGAGACGTCACTGCCGACCGTGAACGCGGCCGGACAGGTCGCGCAGGCCATCCCCGACAGTCCGCACGGGCAGTTGCTCAACGCCGGCGTCGGCATGTAGTAGGAGGACGGCGCCGGCGGCACAACGGCCGTCAGCCCCGAAAAGCCGACGTCCACGAAGCCTATGAACTCATCGGCTGCGAACGAGCCCGAGACACCCGACAACCGCAGGGTCGTGACCGGCGGGTTGCTGTACGTGAGGATGGTCCTCGGCGTGGCGAGCGTCTCGTTGCAGCCGGTGACGGTTCCCGGAGTGATCGTGAGCACGTCCGGTAGGGCCGGCTCGAAGAGCTCCGTCAGCGCGGCGAGGTCG
>JANQFP010000235.1 GCA_028277795.1 Rhodospirillales bacterium | reverse complement strand
CTGGCCCACGACCTGAAGCCCAGGGGCATCGCCGTGGTGCTGCTGCATCCGGGCTACGTGCGCACCGCCCTCACGCGCGGCTCCGGCCACATCGACCCGGACGCGTCGGCGCGCGGCCTGATCGCGCGCATCGACGCCGCCGACCTGGACACCACCGGCAGCTTCTGGCACGCGGAAGGCTACAAGCTGCCCTGGTAGGCATGCGGCATGCGGCCCGCGCCGAGCGATCGAGGACTGTTATGAGCGACGTCATCCTGCACCACTATCCGCAGTCGCCCGTCTCCGAGAAGGTGCGGGTCGGGCTCGGCATCAAGGGCCTGGCGTGGCGCTCGGTGCAGATCCCGCGCATTCCGCCGAAACCGGACCTGATGCCGCTCACCGGCGGCTACCGGCGCACGCCCGTGATGCAGATCGGCGCCGACGTCTACTGCGACAGCCAGTGCATCCTGCGCGAGTTGGAGCGCCGGTTCCCGGAGCCGACCTTCACGCCTGGCGGCGGCGCAGGCATGGTCTGGGGCGTCAGCCGCTGGACCGACGGGGCGCTGTTCGACTCGACCGTCCGGCTGGTGCTGGGCGCGGCCATCGACGAGCTGCCCGAGGACTTCGCGCGCGACCGGGCCCGGCTCTACTTCGGCCCCGACTGGGACCTGAAGCAGGTCGAGGCCGACCTGCCCCACACCATCGCCCAGATCCGCGCCCAGATCGGCTGGATGGACCAGCGGCTGGCGGGCGGGCGGCGCTTCATGCTCGGCGACGCGCCGGGCCTGCCGGATGCGCTGGCCTACTACGTGGTCTGGTTCATCCGCGGCCGCTGGGAGCGGGGCCCGGCGTTCCTGTCCGAGTTCCCGGCGCTCGAGGCCTGGGAGAAACGGGTCGCCGACATCGGCCACGGCGCACCGAAAGACCTGGACTCGGGCGCGGCGCTGGAGATCGCCCGGACGGCCGAACCGGAGACACCAGAGCAGGCGGACCCGCTCGACCCGCAGGGCCTGGCGCCGGGCATGGCAGTCACCGTCGTGCCCGAGGGCGATGGCGGCGACCCGCCGGTCATGGGTACGGTGCGCGCGGTGAGCAGCGAGACCATCGCCATCCTGCGGGAGGAGGATCGGGTCGGACCCGTCTGCGTGCACTTCCCGCGCGTCGGCTTCCGGGTGGCGGCCGCCTGAGGCCGCGCCCGTGCGCGAACTCTAGCCTCCTGTTCGGGAATGCCTGATCCGTCATCCCGGACGCCGCTTTGCAGCATCATGATGCGCGTGGCTGTACGTCCCTCCCCGTCGTTGCCCGCTTCAAGCGGGCAACCCAGTATCCTTCGTCCTTGCATGTTGCGCTGCAGAGTTCCACCAATAAAGTCAATTGGTTACTGGGCCGCCCGGTCAAGCCGGGCGGCGACGGTATAGGAGATCAAGCGGTCCGATTCACAACGATGGGGCCACCTCAAACAAGTGCGAAGCTCGTAACCTCTGTGCAAGGACGAGTTTCGGGCAAATCGGCGTCCGGGATGACGGATGAGGATTTCGCCGACAGGAGGCCAAGTCGGTGTGTAATGGTCCGCGTCGACGTCACCAGCGCATGTTGATGTTCTTGATGCGGGTGTAGCTCAACAGCTCCTCGAAGCACTCCTCGCGGCCGATGCCGCTCTGCTTCCAGCCG
>JANQFP010000242.1 GCA_028277795.1 Rhodospirillales bacterium | reverse complement strand
TACGGCGGCATGGACGAGCCCGAGCTCAAGATCATCGACGTGTTCATCTGCAAGCTGCGCAAGAAGCTGTCCACCGCCACCGGCGGCGACAACTACATCGAGACCGTGTGGGGCCGCGGCTACATGCTGCGCGAGCCGGAAAGCGAAGCGAAGACCGCCAGCGCCTGACCGGCCGGCTCGGCGAGGCCTCCCGACACTGAATTCCCCGTCCCCCTCGTCCTGAGCAGGCGCGAAGCGCCGTGTCGAAGGACGGCCGCCGCGCGGTGCGGGTTCCATCCTTCGACACGCGGGCTGCGCCCGCTGCTCAGGATGAGGCGGGGGAACCGGGAGCGGGGCCGTCGGCCGGACGGAAGACGCCGCGCTGGTCTGGCAAAGGCGTGAACCCGTCGGAAATGCCGTGCACGGTCTCCGACTGGCCCAGGAACAGCACGCCGTCGTCGGGCATCAGGCTGCGGATCTCGTTCAGCACCCGGCCCTTCGTCTCGTCGTCGAAGTAGATCAGCACATTGCGGCAGAACACGACGTCGAACCGGCCCAGCGGCCGCAGGCCGTGACGCAGGTCGAACTCCCGGAACCGGACCATGGCGCGGAGCGCCGGGTCGATCTCCCATAGGGCGTCGCGTTTGGTGAAGTAGGTCATCAGCATCTGCACCGGCAGGCCGCGCTGCACCTCGAACTGGGAGTAGACGCCGGCCCGGGCCTTGGCCAGCATCCCGGCCGAGACGTCGGTGGCCACGATCTCGTGACGCCAGCCGGTCAGGCTGTCTGCCGCCTCCTTGAGGATCATGGCCAGCGAATAGGGCTCCTGGCCGGTGGCGGCGGCGGCGCACCAGATGCGGAAGGCCCTTGTCGCGGCGCGCCGCTCCAGGAGCTGGGGCAGGACGACGTCGCGGAACAGCGCGAAGGGCGCGGTGTCGCGGAAGAAGGCGGTGTCGTCGACGGTCATGGCTTCGGTGACGTCGCGGATCAGCGCGTCCGAGGGCCGGCCGCGGATGGCGGCCACCAGCTCCCGCGGCCCCTTGAGCCCACGCCGTCGGGCCACCGGCATGAGGCGGCTTTCCATCAGCGCGACCTTGTCCGCCGACAGCGCCAGACCGGATTTCTCCGCGACAAGTCCGGTCAGGAACGCAACGTCGTCGGGCCTCACAGCAGTCCCACCTGGGCGAACTTGGACCGGATCACCTCGCTGTCGAACGGTTTCATGATGTACTCGTCGGCGCCGGCCTCCATGGCCTGCCGGATGTGATCCGGGTCGGTCCGGCTGGAGCACATCAAAACCCTCGGCCGGTCGCCCCCCGGCAGCCGGCGCAACGCGGTAAGGAACGCCATCCCGTCCGTCGCCGGCGGGGTCCAGTCGAGGAGCACCGAATCCGGCATCGTGGCCTCGCAGACCGCCAGCGCCTCGCCGCCGTCGGCCGCCTCCGTAGTCTCGATCTGGAGTGCCTGGAGAAACCGGCACGCCACCGTACGAGCCACCTTGGACGGGTCGACGACCAGACAGGAGGTCATGCCCGCTCCCGCCATGGCTGCCCGCCGGCGCCGCCGGGGATGAGGACGGCCATGCGGACCTCGTCGGCCTCGCCGGCCGAAACCTCGATGGCCGCGCCCAGGGCCTCCGCCAGGCGGGCCCCCAGGTGGCCGTGGACGGTGCGGGCCGAGAGATCGTCGGCGTCCACCCTGGGTGCCATGGCGGCGCGTACCTCGTCCTTGATGCGGGCGCCTTGGCCGTTGGCGGTCAGGGCGACGCCGGTGCCTTCCGGCAGATCGGCCACGTGGACGGCCAGCCGCCCGCCCCGCGGCAGCGACTCGGCGCCGATCAGAATCAGATTGAGGACCAGCTTGGCCAACTGCACGTCCTCCGACCGCTGCTCGCCTGCGGCCGGCCAGTCGAGCACCACCGGACCCTCGGCCAGCAGATCGGCGGCCAGGCGGCGCGCCTCCATCAGATCGCCGGCGCCGCCGAGGCCGAAGGCGGCCCGGTAGAAGGCGAGTCGGCGGGTCATCTGGCGGCCGCTGGTGGCGAGCAGGGCCAGGGCCCCGTCGTCGTCGCCCCCGGTTTCGGCGATCAGGTCGCAGCCCGCATTGACCGCCCCGGCCGGCCCCACCAGGTCGTGGCACAACCGCGAGCACAGGAGCTGGGCCACCCTGAGATCGACCTCCATGGAACGCCTCCCCGAGCCCCTCGTCGTCGTGGCGCCATTATACCAGGGCGGCGGCAGGTGGCGACGACCCTTGCGGGCCGCGGCCCCGGTCGTGGTAGAGTCCGGCGTGGTCGTCAGGCAGGGGGATGCGCCATGAAGATCAAGGTGGAGAAACCGACCGACGAGCAGGTCGCCGAGATGACCCGGCACCCGACGTGGTCGGCGGGGGAAAGCGTCTTCGACTGGGAGTACGACAGCGAGGAGACCTGCTACGTCCTCGAAGGCGAGGTCATGGTGACCACCGAGGGGGGCGAGGTGGTCCAGTTCGGCGTCGGCGACATGGTGACCTTTCCGAAGGGCCTCAAGTGCGTGTGGAACGTCAAGAAGCCGATCCGCAAGCACTACAAGTTCGGCTGACCGTCACTGACCGCTTCCACCGGACCGGACAGCCGCGTCCCGGCGGGGCTTGCGCCGTCCCGGGCCACCGCACATATCAGCACCCGTCACGACCATCCGGAAGGGGGGAGCCACTCCGACACCGCCATGGACAAGGAAACCTACACGTTCCAGACGGAAGTGGGCCGGCTGCTCGACATCGTCGCCCACTCGCTCTACAGCCACAAGGAGATCTTCCTGCGCGAGCTGATCTCCAACGCCTCCGACGCCTGCGACCGCCTGCGCTACGACGCGCTCACCAATCCAGACCTGATCGCCGGCGATTCCGATTTCGCCGTCACCCTGAGCCGCGACCGCACGGCGCGGACCCTGAGCGTCGCCGACAACGGCATCGGCATGAATCACGACGACCTGGTGGAGACCCTGGGCACCATCGCCCGCTCCGGCACCCAGGCCTTCCTCGACCGGCTCACCGGCGACGCGTCCAAGGACATGGCCCTGATCGGCCAGTTCGGCGTCGGCTTCTATTCGTCCTTCATGGTCTCGAAATCGGTCGAGGTCCTGACCCGTCGGGCCGGCGAGGACCAGGCGTGGAGGTGGACCTCCGACGGCAAGGGCCAGTTCACCGTCGAGGCGGCGGAGCGGCCGGCGCGTGGGACCACGGTCACCCTCCACTTGGCCGACGCCGAGGACGAGTTCCTGGAGGAGGCCCGCGTCCGCCAGATCGTCAAGACCTACTCCGACCACATCGGCATCCCGGTGGTCCTGGAGGACGGGGACAAGCGCGAGACCCTGAACACCGCCTCCGCCCTGTGGACCCGGCCCAAGTCGGAGATCGACGCCGATCAGTACAAGGAGTTCTACCACCACGTGGGCCACACCTTCGACGACCCGTGGCTGGTGCTGCACAATTCGGTGGAGGGCGTGCTGTCCTACAGCAACCTCCTGTTCGTCCCCTCGACGGCGCCCTTCGACCTGTTCCACCCCGAACGCAAGCAACATGTCAAGTTGTACATCAAACGCGTGTTCATCACGGATGATTCCGACGCCTTGCTGCCGGGTTACCTGAGGTTCTTGCGCGGGGTCGTCGATTCCGAGGACCTGCCCCTCAACATCAGCCGCGAGACCATCCAGCACGACCCCAAGATCGCCAAGATCCGGTCCGGGCTGATCAAGCGGGTACTGGGCGAGCTGGGCAAGAAGGCGGACAAGGCGCCCGACGAGTACGGCACCTTCTGGGACAATTTCGGCGCTGTGCTCAAGGAGGGCATCTACGAGGACTACGACAACCGCGAGGCGCTCATGGGGCTGGCCCGGTTCCAAAGCACCCGCGACGAGGGCCTGGTCGGCCTGGACGACTACGTGAGCCGCATGCGCGACGGCCAGGACGCCATCTACTACATCACCGGCGACGACCTGGAGCACGTCGGCCGCAGCCCCCAGCTCGAGGGGTTCAAGGCGCGCGGGATCGAGGTCCTGCTGCTCACCGACGCCGTGGACGAGTTCTGGATCCCGGCGGTGGCGTCCTACAAGGACAAGCCGTTCCGCTCGGTGACGGCATCCGGCGCCGACCTCGCCAAGGTGGCGCCCGCCGAGACGCCGGACGAGCCGACCGACAAGGCCGAATCCGCCGACGCGGCGGGCCTCGATGCCCTGATCGCCGCCCTCAAGGAGGCCCTGGGCGAGGCGGTCAAGGACGTCCGCGCCTCGGAGCGCCTGACCGACAGCCCGGTGTGCCTGATCGCCGAGGAGGGCGACATGGACATGCACCTGGAGCGCCTGCTGCGCCAGCACCGGCAGCTCGGCGCGGGCCTGGCCATCAAGCGCATCCTGGAGATCAACCCGAGCCACCCCCTTATCCGCCGCCTGGCCGAGGTGGCCGCGGCCGGCGACGGCGCGCCGCCGCTGACCGACGCCGCCCACCTGCTGCTGGATCAGGCCCGCATCATCGAGGGCGAGCCGGTGGAGGACCCGGTGGCGTTCGCCCGCCGGCTGGCCGCGGTCATGGAGCGCGGACTGACAACGCCGGCCTGAGCCGGCGCCGATCGGACAAATTGCGGGTTAAAGATATGACGTCGCGACCGCGGCGACCCTGCCGCGTGCCGCACCGGAGGCCGGCGGATAGCCGGGTGGCGCGGGCCCTAGCGCCCGCCCGCCTTCAATCCCGACCGGGTGGTCTCGATCAGGCTCAACAGATCCTGCGACCGCACGTGGTCCCGGTCCATCAGGGTCTGCGTAATCGGGTCCTGGAGCAATTCCTCGAGGGGCGGCTCGATTCCCCCTATCCCATAAGGGATCACCCGACGCGCCGGGCGACCGCCATTGGTCGGCCCATTCATGAGGCGCGTCCTGTCGCCCGCGGTCTTGTACATGTTTCTCTCCCAGAACGGTTTTGCCCCCGGGTTGCCGCCGAGGCGCACGTCCCGGATGTCCCGTATTCCGCGTCCTCCGCTGCGCTTTGCTGTTTTGTCGGCGGCCGGACGGTCTTTTTGTTGGTCGTGTCCCGGACCGCGGATTTGACGCTTTGATGCGAAGGTGGGCAGAGTTTAACAGGAACTCATCGGTTTTTTCAACCGAGTCCGCGAAACCATCGGTAATAACGACTCTCGAATACCCAAACCCGGCTGGAATACACGAATTTCCGCAGCGGCTTAGTCGCCGCCGTGCGTAGGCGGCGGGCGCAAAATAAATTCTTGCGGTGCGGGATTACCGGGTGGCGGCCAGGGACAGGGACGCGGCGCCGAGCACGTGGCCCGACCGCTGCTCCTGGACGATGACGCCGCAGGCGTCGCTGGCCACGCTCCCCTCCGACATGGCGGCGGGGATGGTCAGGGCCTCGCCGTGCCAGGTGGCGAGCCGCTCGAACCGTCGCACCACGTTGAAGTTGCGCAGGTTCCGCCCGCGGTTCTCGCCCCGCCGGACGTCGGTGGCATGCTCGCGGTCGAACACCACCAGCCACACGTCGGCCGGCCCCCCCGCGTTGCCTGCGCCGACGGTCACGGTGACCGAACCGGAGCCGGTCGCCTCGATGGCGACGGGGACCGGGTCGCGGCCCTGGGCCTTCTTGATGCCGGCCAGAACGGCGCTGCGGTCGGAGCCGGTCACCTGGGCGACGCCGTCGATGACCATCTGCGGCGTGTACACGTAGCGCATCCCGAAGCGCGCGGCGTACTGGCGCTGGCGGTCGCTGTGGGCCCGACTGGCGAAGGGGTCCTTCCAGCCGATGTAGTCCCAGTAGTCCACGTGGAAGGACAGGGCCAGCAGGTCGTCCCGCTCGGCCAGCTCGCCGAGGAAGGCGTCGGCCGGGGGACAGGAGTTGCAGCCCTGGGAGGTATAGAGCTCGACCACGGTCAGCGGCCGGTCGTCGGCCGTTGCCGCCCCGGCGGTGAGGGCGGTCGCCAACGCCAACAGAAATGCCGCCGCGATACGAACCATCGGCGAGACATACCGCATTGTTGGGACGGCGACCAATCACATGGCGGTGAGGCCGGCGTGAGACCCGCCGCGCCGCGCGGTCACGAAGCGATCAGGCTCCGCAACACATACTGAAGAATGCCGCCGTGGCGGAAGTAGGCGACCTCGTCCTCGGTGTCGATGCGGCTCAGCAGGCGCACCTCCTGGCTGGTGCCATCGGCCCGGGTGATGCGGCAGGCGACCTCCATGCGCGGCGTCATGTCCCCGGTCAGGCCGTCGATGTCGAAGATCTCGCTGCCGTCCAGTCCCAGCGACCGCCGGCCCATGCCGTCGGGGAACTGCAGGGGCAGCACGCCCATGCCCACCAGGTTGGAGCGGTGGATGCGCTCGTAGCTCTCGGCGATGACGGCGCGCGCGCCCAGGAGCCGCGTCCCCTTGGCCGCCCAGTCGCGGGACGAGCCGGTGCCGTACTCCTTGCCGGCGATCACCACCAGGGGCACGCCCTCGGCCTGGTAGCGCATGGCCGCATCGTAGATGGGCATCACCGCGCCGTCGGGCATGTGGCGAGTGACGCCGCCCTCGGTGCCCGGCGCCATCTCGTTGCGGATGCGGATGTTGGCGAAGGTGCCGCGCATCATCACTTCGTGGTTGCCGCGCCGGGCGCCGAAGGAATTGAAGTCTGCCGGCGCTACCCCATGCTCCACCAGGTAGGCGCCGGCCGGCCCGTCGGTCTTGATGGCCCCGGCCGGCGAGATGTGGTCGGTGGTCACCGAGTCCCCCAGGATGGCCAGGGGCCGGGCGCCGCGGATGTCGGCCACCGGCTCCGGCTGCGGCCCCAGTCCCGCGAAGAAGGGCGGCAGGCGCACGTAGGTCGAGTCGTCCTGCCAGTCGTAGGTCAGGCCGGTGCCGACCTGGACGCCACGCCACTGGTCGGAGCCGGTGAACACGTCGGCATAGCGGGCGCGGAACATCTCCGGCGTCACCTTGCTCTCGATGGTCTCGCGGATTTCGGCGTCGCTCGGCCAGATGTCCTTGAGGTAGACGAGCGCACCGTCACTGCCCTTGCCCAGCGGCTCGCTGCGCAGGTCGCGGGTGACCGTGCCGGCCAGGGCGTAGGCGACCACCAGGGGCGGCGACGCAAGGTAGTTGGCGCGCACGTGCGGATTGATGCGGCCCTCGAAGTTGCGGTTGCCCGACAGCACGGCGGCGACCACCAGGTCGTCGTCGTCCACGGCCTTGGCGATGGGGGCCGACAGCGGGCCGGAGTTGCCGATGCAGGTGGTGCAGCCGAAGCCGGCGATGTGGAAGCCCAGCGCATCCAGGGGGTCCTGCAAACCGGCCTCCTTCAGGTAGTCGGCCACCACCTGGGACCCAGGGGCCAACGATGTCTTGACCCACGGCTTGGTTTGCAGGCCGCGGGCCACCGCGTTGCGCGCCAGCAGGCCGGCGGCGATGAGCACCGAGGGGTTGGACGTGTTGGTGCACGAGGTGATGGCGGCGATGACCACGTCGCCGTCGCGCAGGGGATAGTTGGCGCCCTCGACCACCGCCTCGCGGGGACCGTCGGCCCCGGCCATGTCCTTCAGCGTGCCCGCATAGCCGTCGGCCACCCCCGACAGCGCAATGCGGTCCTGGGGCCGCCGCGGCCCGGCCAGGCTGGACTCGACGGTGCCCATGTCCAGCGCCAGGGTGTCGGTATAGGCGGGGTCGGGATCGCCGGCGTCGCGCCACAGGCCCTGGGCCTTGGCGTAGGCCTCGACCAGGGCCACCCGCTGCGGATCGCGGGAGGTGAAGGACAGGTACCGGATGGTCTCCGCATCGATGGGGAAGAAGCCGCAGGTGGCACCGTATTCCGGGGCCATGTTGGCGATGGTCGCCCGGTCCGGCAGGCTGAGGCCGTCGAGACCGTCGCCGTAGAACTCGACGAACTTGCCGACCACCCCCTTCTCGCGCAGCATCTGGGTGACCGTCAGCACCAGGTCGGTGGCCGTGGTCCCCTCGCCCAGCCGCCCGGTCAGTTTGAAGCCCACCACTTCGGGAACGACCATGGACACGGCCTGGCCGAGCATGGCCGCCTCGGCCTCGATGCCGCCCACGCCCCAGCCCAGCACCGCCAGGCCGTTGACCATGGTGGTGTGGCTGTCGGTCCCGACCACGGTGTCGGGATAGGCCAACACCGTGCCGTTGTCCTCGGACGTCCATACGACCTGGGACAGATACTCCAAATTGACCTGGTGGCAGATGCCGGTGCCCGGCGGCACCACGCGGAAGTTGTCGAAGGCGTTCTGGCCCCAGCGCAGGAAGGCGTAGCGCTCGCCGTTGCGGCGGAACTCCATCTCCTCGTTGCGGGCGGCGGCGTCCGGGGTGCCGAAGACGTCCACCATGACCGAATGGTCGATCACCAGGTCGACCGGCGACAGGGGATTGATGCGGGCCGGATCGCCGCCCGCCGCCACCACCGCGTCGCGCATGGCCGCCAGGTCCACCACCGCCGGCACGCCGGTGAAGTCCTGCATCAGGACCCGCGCCGGGTGATAGGCGATCTCGGCGTCGGACCGGCGGTCCTGCAGCCACGCCGCGACGGCCTTCGCGTCGTCGACGGTCACGGTCCGCCCGTCCTCCCAACGCAGCAGATTCTCCAGCAGCACCTTGAGCGAATAGGGCAGGCGCTGCACGTCGCCGAGGCCGGCGGCGGCCGCCGCCTCCAGGCTGTAGTAGGTGTAGGTGCGGTCGCCGACCGTCAGCGTGCGTCGGACCCCGAGGGTATCTTGGAATGGAGACACGGGCAGGGCCCTCCGTTGTTGCAGACTGGCGCGGGCGTCCTACAGCATACTTTGCCCGCCCTGTCTATATGTGGCCGCAACGCCTTATCCGCCCGCCTCCAAAACGGCACGCAGCCCGGCCCGGTAGTCCGGGTAGAGCAGGCGCGCGCGCAATTCCCGCTTGATGCGATCGTTGGCGATGCGCCGGTTGTCGCGCCAGAAGGACAGCGCCATGGGAGACATGGCCGTCACGGCCTCGGAGAACGGCACCAGGGGCGGTGGCGCCACGCCGAGCAGGTCGCAGGCATAGGCCACCACGTCGGCCGGGGCCGCGGGCTCGTCGTCGCAGACGTTGTAGATGGCGCCCGGCCGCGGCCGCTCCATGGAGGCGCGCAGCACGCCGGCGATGTCGTCCACGTGGATGCGGCAGAACAGGTGCCCGGGCCGGTCGATGCGCCGCGCGGTCCCGGCGCGGACCTGGTCGAGGGTGCTGCGCCCCGGCCCGTAGATGCCGGGCAGGCGGAAGATGTGGACCGGCGTCCCGGCGTCCCGCCACAGGCCGAGCCACGCCGCCTCGGCGACCACCCGGCGGCGGCTGCGCTCGGACGACGGATTGGTGGGCGCGTCTTCGTCGACCACGGCGCCGTCGGTGTCGCCGTAGACGCCGGTGGTGGACAGGTAGCCGACCCAGCGCAGGCCGTCGACGGCGCCGATGTCGGCGCCGTGGACGTCGACCACGACGTCGCCGGTCCCGTCGGGGGGGACGGAGCTGAGGACGTGGGTGGCACCGCGCAGCGCCGCCGCTGGGTCGTTCAGGGGCCGGTCGCGGTCGAACAGGTGGGCGTCGATGCCCATGGCCGCCAGCTCGTCGCGCGCCGCGTCGCCCCGGCAGGTGCCGGCCACCGTCCAGCCGTCGGCCATCAGCGCCGCCGCCAGCCTCTGGGCGCTGTAGCCGAGGCCGAAGCAGAACAGCCGTGGGGAGTCCGGGGTCATGAAGGTGGCATCCTCGTGCCGCTTGCGTTGCCGGCCGCGGTGGCCAAACCTAGCGACGGGAGGGGCCGATGACCAGAACCGCGGGAGCAATCGTTTTTTGCGCGACCCTTACCTTCACGATTCCTGCCACCGGCGCCGAGATCGACCACGCACGGACCTACCGGGCCTGCATGGATCTGGCCCGGGCCGCTCCCGAGGACGCCTTCGAGCAGGCGGTGGGCTGGCGTCACATGGGCGGCGGCGACGCGGCCGAGCACTGCGCGGCGGTGGCGCTGTTCAATCTGGAGCAGTTCGCCGAAGCGGCCCGCCGCTTCGAGGCCCTGGCCCAGAGCATCCACGCCGAGCCCCCGTTCAAGGCCAGCATCCTGGCCCACGCCGCCCAGGCGTGGCTACTCGACGCCCAGCCGGGACGCGCCGTGGCGGTCCTCACCGCGGCCCTGACGCTGAGCCCCGACGACCCCGAGCTGCTGGTCGACCGGGCCGCGGCCCACGCCGCCCTCGGCGACTACCCGACCGCCATTGCCGACCTGGACAACGCCCTCGCCATCGACCCGGGGCACGCCCAGGCCTACGTGTTCCGGGCCAGCGCCCACCGCCACCTGGACGACCTGCCGAGCGCCCTGGCCGATGCCGAGCAGGCCCTGACGCTGGAGCCCGACCACCCGGAGGGCCGGCTGGAGCGGGGCATCCTGCGCCGCCTGCAGGGCGACCCCGACGGGGCCCGGCAGGACTGGCTGGCCGTGGTCACGACGGCGCCGCACACCGACGCCGCGCGGGCCGCCCGCGCCAACCTGGAGCGCATGGACGTGAAGCCCGATTGACGAACCCCGCCCGGCGCCCCATAACTCCGCCCCGGGGGAGGGTCCATGACCGACACGCCGAAGCTGGAACGCAAGATGGCCTACGAGGTGCCGTGCGGCCACGCGGTGCTGTTCGGCAGCGGAGCGGACTCGGTCTTCGGCATGAAGGTGGAGCGCGAGGGCCGCGACTTCGTCCACCACTACGTGGTGCCGCTGGACCCGGTGCCGGCCGGGCCGCTGACCCTGGTCTACGTGGACCCGGAGGACGCCCTGGTCGACTGCGGCGGCCAGGTGGCCTTCACCTTCGGTCCCCGTCACCAAGCGGACCGCCCGGCGCCCGAGGCGGGCGACGTCTTCGAGACTCCCGCCGGCGTTTTCCTGATGGTCAACGACCTGCCCAGCTCCCGCAAGCTGCACGGCTTCGTGGACCTGACCTCGGGCGACCTCCGGCGCCGGCAGGACCGCAAGGCCACGGCCGTGTACGACGGCTGGGAGGCCCACGGCACGGCGGCACCGGCCCGGGCCAGCGCCGCCGAGCTGCGTGAGGCGTCGGCGGACCTCGACGCCGGGTGACCCGCGCTCAGAAATCCAGGTCGGCGTAGGCTTTCGGTGGCGGCGCACCGGGGATGCGGTCGGCCAACAAGGGCCGGAAGCTGGGCCGCGACTTGAGACGGGCGTACCAGTCCTTGGCGCCCTCGTAATCCGTCCACGGCACATCGCCCAGGTAGTCCACCGTCGACAGGTGGGCGCCCGCCGCGATGTCGGCGAGCGTCAGGGTATCGCCGGCCAGCCACGAGCGCCGCTCCATCAGGTAGCCGATGTACTCCAGGTGATGGTGGATGTTGATGTGGCCGGCCCGCACGGCCTGGGAGTCCGGTTCGCCTATGCCGAGGAACCGCTTCATCATCTTCTCCCCGACCAGCCGCTCGGTGACCTCGGCATTGAACTTGCGGTCGAACCACTCGACCAGCCGGCGCACCTCGGCCCGCTCCCGCGGCTGGCGTCCGATCAGCGGCGGCTCGGGCGTGACCTCGTCGAGGAACTCGCAGATGGCGTCGCTGCCCGACAGCGTCGTGCCGTCGCCTTCCACCAGCACCGGCACATCGCCGGCCGGGTTGAGGCTGAGGAACTCGACCCGCCGCTCCCAGACCGGCTCGACCTGCATGTCGAAGGCCAGGCCCTTCTCGTGAAGGACGACGCGGACCTTGCGGCAGAAGGGGGACAGCCAGAGGTGGTGCAGAACCCGCATGGGCCGGTTGTTATACCGGAAATCGCCGGCGGGCAAACCTTGACGCCCATCGTGGCCGGTGCCACCTTCGCCGCGACCCGCGCCGACGACGACGCCTTGTTTTCCGTCGGCGCAGGGGACACATGATCGGGAGACGGGGGCCGGCGCCGGAACGGGAAACCGGCATGGCCCGAAACTCGGGGGATGGAACAGGACCGCACACTATGTTGATCCGGCATACCAGGCCGTCGGACGTCAAGCCTTCCGAGATCACGCCCCGGGCCGTCTTCGCGGACCGCCGGCGCTTCCTCGCCACCGCCGCCGTCGCCGGCGCCACGGCCGTGTTGTCGCCTTTGCTGGCGGGACCCGCCGTCGCCGGGCGCAAGCTCGACGGCATCACCAAGAGCCCCTTCAGCACCGACGAGGAGCTGACCGACTACAAGTCGGTGACCACCTACAACAACTTCTACGAATTCGGCGCCGGCAAGGACGATCCGGTGGAGAACTCGGCGGACTTCGAGCCCCGGCCGTGGACGGTCGCCGTCGAAGGCGAGGTGGCCAAGCCCGGCGTCTACGACCTGGACGACCTGATCCGGCCCCACGCGCTGGAGGAGCGCATCTACCGCATGCGGTGCGTCGAGGCCTGGTCCATGGTGATCCCCTGGGTCGGCGTCCCCCTGGGCGACGTGATCAAGCGCCTGGAGCCCACGAGCAAGGCCAGGTTCGTGGCCTTCGACACCCTGTACGACCCCAAGCGGATGCCCGGCCAGCAGAGGGCGATTCTGGACTGGCCCTATCGCGAGGGGCTGCGCATGGACGAAGCCATGCATCCCTTGACCATCCTCGCCGTCGGGCTCTACGGCGAAGAGCTGCCCAACCAGAACGGGGCGCCCATCCGGCTGGTGGTGCCGTGGAAGTACGGGTTCAAGGGCATCAAATCCATCGTCCGCATCAGCTTCCAGGAGGCCATGCCGCCGACCTCGTGGAATATCGCCACGCCGCACGAGTACGGCTTCTATGCCAACGTCAATCCCAACGTGGACCATCCCCGCTGGAGCCAGGCGCGGGAGCGGCGCATCGGCGAGTTCTTCAAGCGCGAAACCCTGATGTTCAACGGCTACGGCGAGGAGGTGGCGCACCTGTACACCGGCATGGACCTGGCCAAGTTCTATTGAGCCTCAGGCCGCAACGCGCCCGCGGAGCATGACCCCAGAGCAGCGCCTCCGATGGATCGTCAAGCCGCTGGTGTTCGTCCTCTGCCTGATGCCGCTGGCGTGGCTGGCCTGGCGGGCCGTGACCGGAGACCTTGGGGCGAACCCCATCGAGGCGACCAACCGCTTCCTCGGTGACTGGGCGCTGCGCTTCCTGCTGATCACCCTGACGGTGACGCCGGCCACCCGGCTCACCGGCCAGGCGGTGTTCATGCGCTTCCGCCGCATGCTCGGGCTGTTCGCCTTCGCCTACGCCGTGCTCCATGTCTCCAGCTACGTGGGCCTCGACCAGTTCTTCGCCTGGGCGGAGATCTGGGCCGACATCGTCAAGCGCACCTACATCACCGTCGGCATGGCGACGCTGCTGATGTTGATCCCGTTGGCGGCGACATCCACCAAAGGCATGATCAAGCGCCTCGGCGCCGCCCGCTGGAAGGCTCTGCACCGCCTGGTCTACCCGGCGGCCATCGGCGCCGTCGTGCACTTCTACATGATGGTCAAGGCCGACGTGCGCGAGCCCCTGATCTATGCCGGCGTGCTGGCCGTACTGCTCGGATACCGGGTGGTGGCGGCGTGGCGCAGGGGTGCCAAGCCCGCCCGGCGCACCGTTTAAGGTTTTCCGCCCTTCCGCCAGTCCACGTTGACCAGCAGGGAGATGCCGCCGTCCTCGGCGCTGAGGGCCTTCTGGCCGCGGCGCGGCAACGGAATCTGGTTGTCCTTGCAATAGCGGATCAGGGCGGCGGCCACCTCGTCCTGGTTGAGGACCACCTGGTCCCGGTCCGCCGGGTTGTCGGGGCTGAAGCGCAGGATCAGCATGGCGTCGGCATTGTCCTGGGTCTCGACGCCGGTGATGTTGGCGTCAGGCAGCGTCATCCGGGACCGCAGACAGTGGCTGACCGCTGCCGCCTGCAGCTCACCGGCCTGGAAAAACAGCTTGCGCAGCTCCATGGGCACGGCGCGACACCCCCTTGGACGCCCGCCTCAATGGGCATCGTTCCAGTTGTACCCGACCCCGGTGTCCAGGACCAGGGGCACATCCAGGTGCGCCGCCCCCTCCATCACCCGCCGGACCACCGCGATGGTGTCGTCCATTTCCGCCTCCGGCACCTCGAACACCAACTCGTCGTGCACCTGCAGCAGCATGCGGGCGGCCAGCCCGGCGTCGACCAGCGCCGCGGGCAGGCGCACCATGGCCCGCTTTATGATGTCGGCCGCTCCCCCCTGGATGGGCGCGTTGATGGCGGCCCGCTCGGCGAAGCTGCGCCGGGCCGGGTTCTTGTCGGTGATGCCGGGGACGAAGCACTTGCGGCCGAACAGGGTGGTGACGAAGCCCTGCGCATGGGCCTGCTGCTTGGTGCGGTCCATGTAGTCGCGGATGCCCGGGTAGCGCTCGAAGTAGGTGTTGATGTAGGCCGCCGCCTCCTTCTGGGCGATGCCGAGCTGGCGGGCCAGGCCGAAGGCCGAGATGCCGTAGATGATGCCGAAGTTGATGGCCTTGGCACGCCGCCGCACCAGCGGGTCCATGCCCTCGGCCGGAATGCCGAAGACCTGGGACGCGGTCAGCGCGTGGATGTCGGCGCCGTCGCGGAAGGCGGTCTTGAGGGCGTCGATGCCGGCCACGTGGGCAAGCAGCCTGAGCTCGATCTGGGAATAGTCGGCCGACAGCAGAACCCAGCCCTTTTCGGCCACGAAGGCCTTGCGGATCTTGCGTCCCTCCTCGGTGCGCACCGGGATGTTCTGCAGGTTGGGGTCCGACGAGGCCAGACGCCCGGTCGAGGTGCCGGTCATGGCATAGGACGTGTGGACCCGCCCGGTGCGCGGATTGATCTGCTCGACCAGGGTGTCGGCGTAGGTGCTCTTGAGCTTTGCCAGTTGCCGCCAGTCCAGCACCCGCGCCGGCAGCGCGTGGCCCTCCGCGGCCAGCCCTTCGAGCACGTCGGCGCCGGTGGCATAGGCGCCCGTCTTGCCTTTCTTGCCGCCGGACAGCCCCATCTCGTCGAACAGCACCTCGCCCAACTGCTTGGGCGAGCCGACGTTGAACGGATGGCCGGCGAGGTCGTGGATGTTTTTTTCCAGGTCCGTCAGCCGGGCGGCGAAATCCTCGCTGAGGCGCAGCAGCTCGCCGGCATCGACGGTGATGCCTTGGCCCTCCATGGCCAGCAGCACGGGGACGAGCGCCCGCTCCATGGTCTCGTAGACGGTCACCATGTGCTCGTCCACCAGCCGCGGCTTGAGCAGGTGGTGCAGCCGGCCGGTGACGTCGGCGTCCTCGGCCGCGTAGTCGCGGGCCGCCTCCAGGGGCACCCGCTCGAACGTGACCTGGTTCTTGCCCGTGCCGACCACGTCCTTGTACTTGATGGTGTCCACGCCCAGGTGGAGGGACGCCAGCTCGTCCAGGCCGTGGCCGTGGAGCGCGCCTTCGAGCACGTAGGACAGCACCATGGTGTCGTCGATGGGCGTGGCGGTCAGGCCGTGGCGGGCCAGCACCTGCATGTCGTACTTGATGTTGTGGCCGACCTTGAGGACCGAGGGATCGGCGAGCAGGGGCCCCAGCACGGCCAGGGCGTCGGCCAGCGGGATCTGGTCGGGGACGGCGTCGGCGTCCCCGCCGCCCAGGTCCAGCGCCGTCTGGTCGCTGGCGGCGCGGTGCGCGAGGGGCACGTAGCACGCATGCCCCGGCGTGACGGACAGCGAAACGCCCACCAGCTCCGCCCGCATGGGGTCCAGGGACGTGGTCTCCGTATCGACGGCGACGGCGCCGGCGCGTTGCGCGGCGTCGGCCCACGCTTGCAGGTCGGCCACGGTCTGCACCAGGGTGTAGGACACTTCGGCCGGCGCGGTGGTCGCTGCCTCGCCGCCCCCGGTGCGGCTCTCGACGCGGGCGAGCAGGGACTTGAACGCCTGCTCGCGCAGGAACCCCAGCAGCACCTCGGGGTCCGGTGGACGCACGGCGAAGGTGTCGAGGGGCTCCTCCACCGGCACGTCGTCGCGCAGGCGGACCAGGTCCCGCGAGATGCGGGCGTCGGCGGCATGATCCACCAGGGCCTGACGCCGCTTCGGCTGCTTGATGTCCTCGGCGTGGTCGAGCACCCCGTCCAGGTCGCCGTAAGCCTCGATCAGTTGGGCCGCGGTCTTGACGCCGATGCCGGGCACGCCGGGCACGTTGTCGGTGGAATCGCCGGCCAGGGCCTGCACGTCGACCACCTTGTCCGGCCCGACGCCGAACTTCTCCTCCACTTCGCCAGGGCCGATGGTGCGGTTCTTCACCGCATCGAGCATGGTGACGCCCTCGCCGACAAGCTGCATCAGGTCCTTGTCCGACGACACGATGGTGACCTCGGCCCCGGCGGCGCGGGCCTGTCGGGCATAGGTGGCGATCAGGTCGTCGGCCTCGAAGCCGTCCATGTCCACGGCCGGCACGTTGAGGGCGCGGGTCGCCTCGCGCACCAGTTCGAACTGGGGGATCAGATCCTCCGGCGGGTCCGGCCGGTTGGCCTTGTAGTCGGCATAGATGTCGTTGCGGAAGGTGCGCCGCGCGCGGTCGAACAGCACGGCGACATGGTCGGCGTCGGTGTCCTCCAGCAGCTTCATCAGCATGGCCGTGAAGCCGTAGACGGCGTTCACCGGCGTGCCGTCGGGCCGGGTCATCGGCGGCAGGGCGTGGTAGGCCCGGAAAATGAACCCCGAGCCGTCGATCAGATAGACGTGGGCCGGTTGCACTGTCGGTGCCTTCCGTCCGAGATGTAGAGTCCGAAGGAATCTCTGGACACCTATTTCACATTATCAAGCTTTGAAACAACCGGCTGTCGGGCCCGTATCTTTCGGTCAGTAAACTGATTAACTCAGTTCGGAACTCATGACCTTTTTCCCGCATGCGCTGGAAGGTCGAACTGGATTCTCGCTCATCTGAAGTCAGTTTCGACAATTCGGATCGAACGGTCGGTGAGGAAATATCTCGAAGGAAAGTGTCGTAAAGCGTGACCGCGCGATCACATCTCTCGCCAAACACCTTCCTCAAACGGGTGATCGGTGGTTCCGTCAGCATCTCAGCAAGGCGTTCGATCTTGTCGTTGCGTGACAAGGGAATGGATTCGGCAATGGCAATCAACGCACCAAAATACAACAGCTTTCTGGAGAATATCAGTTTGATGTATCGAATCCCCCAAGGCTTACCTTGTTCCCTCGTCTTGAAATCAAAATCAACGGTCATAGTTCGATAGTAGCGAATTAGATCATTTAGTAAAAACATTGGAATTTTGCCCGCCCCTACACGCTGTTCTACGTACCGCTCGATCAGCTGTTTCTGTGCATACAGATACATGTCCTGATTGTATACCCAGTTGGACTCTGAAAAGAATAGCATTCGGCATGTCATATTTTCATTTGCATCGTCTTGACCGCCAATTCTATGTAACATATCTTCCAAGTATTGGTCTTGGCTGAAAGGCCCTCCTTCCGATGGGGACTTGAGGCCACGGTCAGAAATGATCGAAGTCGCAACAGACACCAACGAACTGTCTGCTGTTGTTCTGTCTCGGTGAATCACGAAGAAGTCGAAATCCGATTCCTCCGATGCCTCGCAGCGACCAAACGATCCGACGACAACAATTGTTGCGTCATTCCTGTGAATCGTCTGGGCGATCCTGTTTCGAAGTTCGTTTAAGATGCTCTGAGTGTAGGTCGCGCTCTTTTCTATGTACTCTTGCATTTCCATTCGTCAAACTGCTTCTTCGCAAAATATACCATTTTTTCATAGTTAAGCCGAGGGAAATACAAATCGGATTTGGTTTTCTTATGTTGGTACCTTGAATGAAGATCGTGAATAGAAGACGGCGTGCTTTCCGAATTAATCATATACTCCCTAGATTCAAACTCACCACAGCGCATCTTAGATCCATGAAGGTCCTCTTTTCTTATTTCTTTGAGGCGAGCAAATAAATTTCTGTTGTACTTTCGAAACCGTTTATCGTTGAACAAAAAATATCTATCCGAAAAACTATATTTCACCTCTTCTGCGTAAAGCGTACACATATGATCTGCAATCAACCCTAACCCGCTCAGTATAAATGAATTGTATATTCTGTTCTTTAAATGCCAAAATGAGTCACATCTAGGAATCGACTTCGAGTTCCACCTTAGAATGCTATCCAAAATCAGAACAGCGGGTATTATCGTCGGACGCCTCGCTAAATAATGCGCGCATCGAGTGATGCCATCAAGCGTGTCTATGTTCAGCGGGTTCGAAAAAATTATAGAATGGGGAGAATCCGAGTGTCCCTCAATAAAATTAATGACATCTTGAGGGTCTATATCAAATGATTCCAAAATGCCAGTTATCTGATTTCCGATTTTGCTTTCTCCCATAATTATTCTGCGACCAAATTCGTGATGCTCAATGCCAAATTCTTCTTGAAAGAATGGCTCCATGCTGTGGGAGAGCGGTCCGTGCCCAATATCGTGAAGCAAGGCGGCTGCAACCAAAGTTCGCTCCGTCTTCTTGGGTAGATTGGCGAAGCGGGCGTACCTAAGGGCGAGTGAAGCTACGCCTAAACTGTGTTGAAAGCGGCTGTGGCGCGGCTCATTCGAATTAACATAAGGGCGCAGGTAATCAATTGCGCCCAGGAAAGAGATTTTTTTTAATCTCTGGAAAGCGGTCGAATGAATCAGCTCTAGATAGAACTCGTCGTCAAAGATCCGATCAATCTCTCGATGGCTTAGGAATAGCGGGTAGCTGGGCAAGTCGTGAAAAAGCACGTCGCCGTTCATCTCGGAAATCGAGGCTCCGAGTTCGTCGACTGCCGACTGGCCCTGGGGCTTTTCGGAAAGGGCCGTGGCGGCTCCTTTCTGCGACGCGCGCTTCATTGCGCACGATCTCCACAGTTGCCAACGTTCACTATATGTTTACCGAGCATGAAGACGCAAGAGCGGAACAGACACACACGTTGTATCGCATTCAGTGTGCAGCCGCCTTGCGGGCGCCTTCGGCGAGGACGTAGCGGCGCGAGCAGTACGGGCAGACGATCTCCCCCTCGGGGCCGATGCGCAGGTACACCAGCGGGTGGCCGAGCGCCCCGCCGCCGCCGTCGCAAGCGACCTTTGGATCGGTGACGGTGATGACGTCGTCGATGTCCATGACCACCCGTGAAGACCGTTGACCCCGCAGAGGGTCGGATGATAGCGATTGCCGCCCGACAATCAACGTCCGCATGACGCCGCCGCCGCGGCCCCGGCGTTAGAGCCGCCGCACCATGTCCTTTGAAACCCCGGACAACGCCGTCGAGACGGTCGACCTCAGCAAGACCTACGCCGGCAGCAAGCGCCTGCCGCCCAAGGAGGCCCTGCGCGACGTCAGCCTGGCCATCCCGCGGGGGTCCTTCTTCGGCCTGCTCGGCCCCAACGGCGCCGGCAAGTCCACCTTCATCAACATCCTGGCCGGCCTGGTGGTGCGCACCTCGGGCGAGGCGCGCATCTGGGGCTACGACATCGATCGCGACATGCGCCGGGCGCGGCGCGCCATCGGTGTCGTTCCCCAGGAGCTCAACATCGACCCGTTCTTCACGCCGTCGGAGCTCTTGGACCTGCAGGCCGGACTGTACGGGGTGCCCCGGTCCAAGCGCCGTACCGACGAAATCCTCGCCGCCATCGGCCTGACCGCCCAGGCCAACGCCTATGCCCGCACCCTGTCGGGCGGCATGCGCCGGCGTCTGCTGGTCGGCAAGGCGATGGTCCATTCGCCGCCGGTGCTGGTGCTGGACGAGCCGACGGCCGGCGTCGACGTGGAGCTGCGCCGGCAGTTGTGGGGCCACCTCCGGGATCTCAACGCCGAGGGCGTCACCCTGCTGCTCACCACCCACTACCTGGCCGAGGCCCAGGCCCTGTGCGACCGCATCGCCATCATCAACCATGGCCGCCTGATCGCCTGCGACACCACCAACGCCCTGCTGCGGCGCCTGGACTCCAAGGAGATGACGGTCACCCTGGGCGAGACCATCGACGCCGTGCCGACCAGCCTCAACGGCTACCACGTGGAGCTGACGCGGCCCGGCCAACTGGTGTTCCACTACCCGCCCAGCCGCACCCACAGCGGCGAGATCATCGCCGCCGTGCAGGACGCGGGGCTCACCATCACCGACCTGTCCACCCGCGAGACCGAGCTGGAGGACATCTTCATCCAGCTCACCAGCGCGCCGTCGGAGGGCCCCCGTTGATCCTGCCGGCGGCGGCGCGGGTCGCTGTGGCGGCGGCAGTCCTCGCCTGCGGTATGGCTGGTTGCGTGCCGAAAGTGTTCCCGCCCGGACCGCCCGTCACCGCACCGGCCCTGCAAAGCGACGGGCTGGTGATGGCCGATGGCGTCCGGCTTCCCTTGCGCGTTTGGCGCTCGTCCGGGCGCGCCCCGACGGCGGTGGTGCTGGCCCTGCACGGCTTCAACGACTACAGCCGGTTCTTCGAGGGCGCCGGGGCGTTCTTCGCCGAGCAGGGACTCGTCAGCTATGCCTACGACCAGCGGGGGTTCGGGGCCGCCCCGGACCCCGGCCTGTGGCCCGGCACCGAGGCCCTGGTGGACGACCTGAAGGACGCCGCCCGCCTGGTCCGGGCGCGCCACCCGGACCTGCCCCTCTATCTGCTGGGCGACAGCATGGGCGGCGCGGTCGTGATGGTGGCCATGACCGGGGACTCCGCGCCGGCGGTGGACGGCATCGTCCTGGCGGCGCCTGCCGTGTGGGGCCGTGCCACCATGCCCTGGTACCAGCGGGCGGCCCTGTGGCTGGCCTCCCACACGGTGCCGTGGCTCAAGGTGACGGGCCGCGGCCTGAAAATCCGCGCCTCCGACAACATCGAGATGCTCAAGGCCCTGGGCCGCGATCCCCTGGTCATCAAGGAGACCCGCGTCGACGCGCTGCACGGCATCACCGACCTCATGGACGCGGCCCTGGCGGCGGCACCCGCGTTCGACGCGCCGGCCCTCATCCTGTACGGGGAGCGGGACGAGGTGGTGCCCGGCGACCCCGTGTTCATGATGCTGGACAGGCTGCCGCCCGCCGCCCGTCCGCGCCAGCGCATCGCGCTTTACAGCGAGGGCTGGCACATGCTGCTGCGCGACCTGCAGGCGGCGAAGGTGTGGGCCGACGTGGCGGCCTGGATCGCCGACCCGTCGGCCGCGCTGCCGTCGGGCGCCGACGCCCGGGCCCGGGCTGTCCTGGCCGACCGGACCAAGCCGTGACCGAAGCCGCCGGCATCGGCGGTCCCACCACCATGCCCTATTGGTGGGAGGCCGCCCCCCGGCCCCACATCTCCCGGTCCCCCCTGCCGGAGCGGATCGACGTCGCCATCGTCGGCGGCGGTTATGCGGGTCTGGCGGCGGCCCTGACCCTGGCCTGCGCCGGCCGCGAGGTGCTGGTCCTGGAAGCGGGCGACGCCGGGATCGGGGCCAGCACCCTCAACGGCGGCCAGGCCGGCGGCGACGTCAAACCATCGTTCCCCCTCCTCGCCCGCCGCATGGGCTTGCCGACCGCGACCGCCATTTACAAAGAGGGACGCAAGGCCGCGGACCATCTGGCCCACCTGATCGAGAGCGAAGGCATCGACTGCGCCTACCGGCGGGTGGGACGGCTGGAAGCCGTCCATCGGCCCAGGGACTACGACGCTCTGGGCCGGGAGGCGGATCTGGTCAACCGGCACCTGGGCCTGGACATGCACCTGGTGCCGCGCAGCCAGCAGCACACCGAGATCGGCAGCGACGCCTACCACGGCGTCGCCGTGCGGCCAGACGTGGCGGCCCTGCACCCCGGTTTGCTGCACCAAGGGCTGCTGAACCGGGCGCTGGCGGCGGGTGTGCGCTACGCGACCCATACCGCCGTGCAAGGACACAATCGCGGCGGCAAGGGAGTCTCCCTCGACCTGGGCGGCAAGCGGATGGCGGCGCGAGACGTGGTGGTCTGCACCAACGGATACACCGGGGGGCCGTTCCCCTGGCTGCGGCGGCGCATCATCCCCATCCGCAGCCAGATCATCGCCACCGAGCCCCTGGCGCCAGGCGTCCTCGCACGGCTGCTGCCGCGGGGCCGGGTGGTCGTGGACGGCTGCCGACTGCACAGCTATTACCGCCCGTCGCCCGACGGCCGGCGGCTGCTGTTCGGCGGCCGCGCCGGCGCCGGCCGGGCCGACCCCCGCCATGCCGGGCGCCATCTCTATCGCCGTATGACGACGGTGTTTCCCGAGCTGTCCGGCGTCGGCATCACCCACGCCTGGTCCGGGCTCACAGGATACACCTTCGACACCCTGCCCCACGTGGCGGAGCGGGACGGCGTCCATTACGCGGCCGGGTTCTGCGGCGAGGGCGTGGTCTGGGCCCCGTACCTGGGCCACAAGGCGGCTCTCCGGGTCCTCGGTGACGCCGACGGACGGACGGTCCTGGACGACCTGCCGTTCTCCAGCCGGCCCCTGTACACGGGCCGTCCGTGGTTCCTGCCCGGCGTCCTGGCCTGGTACGGACTCCTCGATCGCCTGCGTCTATGACGCCGTCTGCA
This sequence comes from Rhodospirillales bacterium, assembly GCA_028277795.1. Classification (GTDB taxonomy): domain Bacteria; phylum Pseudomonadota; class Alphaproteobacteria; order Rhodospirillales; family JANQFP01; genus JANQFP01. The sequence continues at coordinate 75,932 of JANQFP010000242.1, read as the reverse complement.
TGTCCGTCAACCGGGCTTCGGTGAACGGAACCTGGCAGGGGTGGGGGGCACCGGTCATCCAATGGCGGTGGCGCCCGTCGGGCCGGAGCTCCGACACCATGGAGGCGGTGGTGCGGAAGGCGCCGTGCATGCAGATGCCGCTGTCGTGGTCGCGCAGGATGTCCATCATGGACTCGGCCGTGATGGCCCCGCGCTGCCCCTCCAGGAGGCGGGCGCCGCAGGCCTGGCGCGAGTAGGGGTCGACGTCGGCGGGCCCGGCGCCGAACGCGGCGGCGAAATCGAGCGGCCCTTCGCCGCGATGATACCCCCGGTCCGTCGCGTGGGCGGCGAGGCCGTCAGCCGCCAGGTCCATGCGCCGGCGGATGGTGAGCCCGTTGGAGATGTTGCGGGTGCCTTCGGTCACCCGTTCCGCCGCCCACCAGCGGCCCGCCGTCTCCAGCACCCACGCTTCCGCGGCGTCGGCGACCAGGAACGAGTTGTGGTAGGTGAACCCGGCATCGTCCTCGGCGCAGGGCCCGCCCTGGCCGTGGGCCTCCAGCAGGTCGGTGATGACCTCGACCGCGGCCCGCGCCGTGGCGCCGCGCTCGAGGCCCAGCCGCACCAGGTCCATGCCGAGCAGGGCCGGCGGCCCGAGGGTCTCGCGGGTCCACACGGCCTCGTTGCCGATGACCACGCCGCAGGCATTGGCGCCCATCTCGGCGCCCCACATCCAGTCGGGGCAGGACAGCAGCACCGGGTAGGTGGTCCCGGCCTGGGGGATCTCCACGTAGGTGCAGCGGACGGTGGCCCCCGGTCCATGACGACCACCGGGATGCCGTACCACGCTCTGCGTTTCCGCGTAGGGACGATCGCTGTTCTTGCCGAAGATGACGACCCCGTCGGCGGTCGCCGGCGGCAAGGCCACCAGGGTATCGCACATGGCCCGCGCCTCCCGTTTCGCAATTCGCAGCGGCAACAATGGTAGCCGAACCTACCGACCCACTCAAAATGCCGATCGATCCCGCAACCGCCAAGCCCCAGCTCGCCATGTTGGCGGGCACCCGCGATAGCTGTTACCGTGACGGGCCGAGGCATGAGGGAGCCCCGATGGCCGCCACCGACCGTTCCGAGGATGCGCGCCTCAAAGACCTGCTCGACCGTCTGGTCGCGACCTACCGGCCGGAAGCGGTCTACCTGTTCGGAAGCCGGGCAGAAGCGAGGGCCGGGGAGGACAGCGACTACGATCTACTGGTGGTGGTGCCCGACGACACGCCCCCTGAGCGCTTGAGCCTGGTTGCCGCCCACGAGGCGGTTCGCGAAACCCGCGTACCGGCAGACGTGATCCCCTGCCGTCGCATGGTGTTCGAAGCCCGCAAGACCGAGGTCGGCACGCTCCCCTACACGGTCTGGACCCAGGGAGTGCAGGTCTATGGCGCGTGACGCGGCCCGGGAATGGCTGACGGTCGCGGACATCGACATCAAGGCGGCACGCAACTGCCTCTGAGAGCCCGTCCGAGAGGTTAATGATGCTTTTCAATGCCTTGAGATTGTGCGCCGGCAGGAGGGGCGTGCGCCGCGATGCTGGAGCATCGCCAGCGCGACCCGACGCCCCGGCGCGCAAACTCAAGGCACCCGAAGGGTGAAATGGAAAGGCGGCCCTGCGGCGTCGCGGCCGCTTGACGATGTCCCTGCATCGCCGTCGCGGCCGCTCCTGGCAGGGACGCCTTTCCAGTTCGTTGAAAAACACCATGAACCTCTCGGACGGGCTCTAAGATATTGCTCTAGCCGGAGGAAGGCCGGGCCCGCCCCATGCGTCTGTCGCGTTACTTCATGCCCACCCTCAAGGAGACGCCGGCGGAGGCGCAGATCGCCTCCCATCGGCTGATGCTGCGCGCCGGCATGATCCGCCAGTCCAGCGCCGGCATCTACTCGTGGCTGCCGCTGGGCTTCCGGGTGCTGAAGAAGATCGAGCGCATCGTGCGCGAGGAGCAGGACGCCATCGGCTGCCAGGAGATGCTGATGCCGACCATCCAGCCGGCCGACCTGTGGCGGGAAAGCGACCGCTACGACGACTACGGGCCGGAGATGCTGCGCATCCGCGACCGCCACGACCGGGAGATGCTGTACGGCCCCACCAACGAGGAGCAGATCACCGACATCTTCCGCGGTGCCGTCCGCAGCTACCGGGACCTGCCGCAGCTCCTCTACCACATCCAATGGAAGTTCCGTGACGAGGTGCGGCCCCGGTTCGGCGTCATGCGCGGCCGCGAGTTCCTGATGAAGGACGCGTACTCCTTCGACCTGGACCGTGCGGGCGCGCAGCGGTCCTACAACAAGATGTTCGTCTCCTACCTCCGCACCTTCGAGCGCATGGGCCTCAAGGCCATCCCCATGCGGGCGGAAAGCGGCCCCATCGGCGGCGACATGAGCCACGAGTTCGTCATCCTCGCCAACACCGGCGAGAGCGAGATCGCTTGCCACCGCGACTTCCTCGACATGGGCTGGGCTCTGTCCGACATCGACCTGGACGGCGACCTGCAGCCCATCGTCGACGCCTACACCGCCAAGTACGCGGCCACCGACGAGGAGCGGGACCCCGAAACGGAACGGGCCCTGGGCGACGACCTGGTCACCGCCCGCGGCATCGAGGTGGGCCACATCTTCTATTTCGGCACCAAGTACTCCAAGGCCATGGGCGCCGCCGTGAACGGCCCCGACGGCGAGGACATCACGGTGGAGATGGGCTCCTACGGCATCGGCGTCTCCCGCCTTGTGGGCGCCGTCATCGAGGCCTGCCACGACGACGCCGGCATCGTGTGGCCGGTCCCCGTCGCCCCGTTCCAGGTCGGGCTGCTCAACCTCAAGCCCGACGACCCGGCGTGCACGGCCGCCTGCGAGGACCTGTATGCGACCCTCAACGGCAACGGGGTCGAGGCCCTGTACGACGACCGGCCCGAGCGGGCCGGGGTCAAGTTCGCCGACATGGACCTCATTGGCGTCCCCTGGCAGGTGATCGTCGGGCCGCGCGGCCTTCAGCAGGGCGTGGTCGAGGTCAAGGACCGGGGCACCGGCGAACGGGGGGAGCAGAGCATCGAGTCCGCCCTCGCCATGCTGACGGGCTGAGGCGCGTGTTCTCCGCCTTCGAATGGATGGTGGCCATGCGCTACCTGCGCTCGCGGCGCCAGGAGGGGTTCATCTCGGTCATCGCCTGGTTCTCCCTGGTCGGCATCGCCCTCGGCGTGGCCACCCTGATCATCGTCATGGCGGTGATGAACGGCTTCCGCGAGGAGCTGCTGACCCGCATCCTGGGACTCAATGGTCATCTGAGCATCTATGGCGCCGTCGGCCGCCTCGCCGACTTCGACGACCTCGGTGAGAAGGTGCGCGGGATTCCCGGCGTGGTCACCGTCACCCCCCTGGTCGAGGGACAGGTGATGGCCACCGCCCACGGCATCGCCCGCGGCGCCGTGGTGCGTGGTGTCCGCCGCGACGACCTGGCGGCGCGGAGCATGGTCGCGGACAACATCAGGGCCGGCTCGCTCGCCGGCTTCGAAGGGGACGACGCGGTCGTCGTGGGCAGCCGCCTGGCCGGCAAGCTGGGCCTCGCCGTCGGCGACCGCATCACCCTGATCTCGCCCAAGGGCAACGTCACCGCCTTCGGCACGGTGCCGCGCATGCGCGCCTACCGGGTGTCGGCGACCTTCAACATCGGCATGTTCGAGTACGATTCCACCTTCGTCTTCATGCCCCTGGCGGCGGCGCAGTCGTACTTCAAGGTGCCCGACGCGGTGACCCATCTGGAGGTCTTCATCGACGACCCGGACCGGGCGCCGGCCCTGGCCGTGTCCATCGGCAGCACCCTCGGCGACGGCGTGCGCACCCACGACTGGCAGCAGGCCAATTCCAGCTTCTTCAATGCCATCCAGGTGGAACGCAACGTCATGTTCCTGATCCTGACGCTGATCATCCTGGTGGCCGCGTTCAACATCATCTCGTCCCTGATCATGCTGGTGAAGGACAAGGGGCGGGACATCGCCATCCTGCGGACCATGGGCGCGACGCGGGGCATGATCATGCGGATCTTTCTCCTGAGCGGCGCCAGCGTCGGCATCATCGGCACCTTCGCCGGCTTCCTCCTCGGCCTCGCGTTCACTGAGAACATCGAGACCATCCGCCAGGGCATCCAGGGCCTCACCGGCAGCGACCTGTTCGCCGCCGAGATCTACTTCCTGTCCCAGCTTCCCGCCGTGGTCGACCCGACGGAGGTGACGGCAGTGGTGCTCATGGGCCTGGGGCTGTCGTTCCTGGCCACCGTGTACCCGTCGTGGCGGGCGGCGCGCATCGATCCCGCCGAAGCGCTGCGTTATGAGTGAGCCGCTGCTGCGCCTTGACGGCATCCAGCGCCATTTCCGCCAGGGCCGCGCGGTGCTGGAGGTCCTGCGCGGCATCAACCTGAGCGTCGAGAAAGGGGAGATCGTCGCCCTGGTCGGGCCGTCGGGCGCCGGCAAGTCGACATTGCTCCATGTGGCCGGCCTACTGGAGCGGCCCGACGGCGGCGAGATCGCCATCGACGGCCAGTCCTGCGGCAGCCTCGACGACGACGCCCGCACCCGGGTACGCCGCGAGCACCTGGGGTTCGTCTACCAGTACCACCATCTGCTGCCCGAGTTCTCCGCCCTGGAGAACATCGTGGTCCCCCAGATCATCGCCGGCCAGACGCGGGCCGAGGCGCGCAAGCGGGCGGCCGAGCTATTGGACTGGATGGGCCTGGCCGAGCGGGCCGAGCACCGCCCCGGCCGCCTGTCGGGCGGCGAGCAGCAACGGGTGGCCATCGCCCGCGCCCTGGCCAACGCGCCGCGCATCCTGCTGGCCGACGAGCCGACAGGCAACCTGGATCCGCACACGGCGAGCGAGGTCTTCGCGGTCCTGCTCAAGCTGGCCCGCGGCGCCGGCCTGGCCGCCGTGATCGCCACCCACAACCCGGACCTGGCGGCCCGCATGGACCGGGTGGTGCGCCTCGCCGATGGGGTGCTGGAGGAAAGCCCATGACGGGCAGACACATGGTCGCCGGAGGATGTCACTGCGCTGCCATCCGCTTTGAATTGGAAACGGACACTCATCCGTCCGGGATGCCGGTGCGGGCGTGCCGGTGCACGTTTTGCACCAAGCACGGCGCCCGCTTCACCTCCGATCCGGCGGGCGCCGTCCGCGTCGTCGTGGCCGACCCCGGTTTGGTGGAGCGCTACACCTTCGGCCACCGCACGGCCGATTTCCTGGTGTGCCGCCGCTGCGGAGCGGTGCCGGCGATCCTGTCGCGCATCGGCGGCGCGACCTACGCCGTGGTCAACATCAACACGGCCGACGATCCAGGCGCTTTCGCGCAGGCTCCAGTGACCGTGGATTTCGACGGCGAGGCCCGGGACGACAGGCTGGCGCGGCGCCGGAAGAACTGGATCGGGACCGTGGCCCTGAGTGGACTCAGGTATCCCGGCCGGTGATCTCGGTGGCCTCGACGGGGTCGGTGAACGGATCGAACACTGTCACGCCGGTGGGCGTGAAATGGCGGACGTTCCGGGTGACCACCGCAAGGCCGTGTTCCAGGGCCGTGGCAGCGATCATCAGGTCGGCACCGCCGTGTCCGAGGGCTGCGCTCAAGCGCCCCCAGCGGCGGCAGGTGGCGAGGTCGGCGGGAAGGATCCGCGTCGAATAGAGACCGAGCACCCGGTCGAGCCATTCTGCGAGGGCGGCGGCGAAGGCCGGGCTTTTCGCTTCCTGAAGAGCGATGCCCCGCTCGATCTCGCCGATGGTGACCGCGCTAAGGAACAGATCGGCGGACCGTTGTGCCGAAATCCAGTTCTCCAGGTTTGGGTTGCGGTCTGTCTTGCGTAGTTCCGACAGGACGACGGTGTCGAGCAGGTACATCAGAGATCGACGTCGCGCGGTTCCATTCCGGGTGTGCCGAAGGTCCCGTCGTCCTGTGGCATGGCCAGCAGGAGGTCGGCGAAGGAGGGGGCCACCGCCTTGTCGAGCTCCTGCAGTCGTTCGTATTCCTCAGCCGATACCACGACCGCGGCCGGCTTGCCGTGCCGGGTCACCAGTTGGGGTTCTCCCCGGCGGGCGGCGTCAACCACTGCGCTGAGCTTGTTCTTGGCGTCCTGCAGGGACCAGGAGGCACGGGCCATTTCCGGCATTCCTGTCCAATTTTTCAGTCTAGATTTTATTTCTGGCTAGAATGCCCGTCAACCGGTTCCGCGGACAGGGCCGGTCTGGCGGCCGGCATGGACCGCACGGTGCGGCTGGGGGAGGGCGTGCTGGTGGCCGCTTGAGCCTACTTGTCTCGACGGCCCCTAACTCACCGGTATTTCAGCAAGTCCTCCGGTGTCAGATCGGTGTCATTGAGGATTCGCCGCAGGAGACCTTTGCTGATGTCGCGTCCGGCATGTACGGGGACGACGGTGGCACGGCCGTCGGCGTGTCTGAGAAAGACGTTGCTGCCCCTTTGTCGGACGGCTACGAAACCGATCCGCTCAAGGACTCGCACGAGTTCCTTCCCGGACAGGGAGGGAAGCTTCATCGAGTCACGCGGACCTGCTGCACGCCGATGAAGGTCTCGCTGGGCGGCTCGTCGGCCACGTCCAGGCATAGCTCGATGGCTTCCGTGATGTTCGCCATGAGCTCGTCGATGGTGTCGCCCTGGGAATGACAGCCCTTGAGCGCCGGAACCGAGCCGACGTACACGCCGTCCTCGTCTCTCTCGATCACCACAGTGTACTGTCGAGCTATTTCATTCATGCCGGCTGTCGCGTGGCTCCAAGGTGGGTTGCAGGATGACAAACCACGCGATGAAAGAAAAGTGCACGGGTCTCTTTGTCGGGACCGGGCAACATAGGAGTTTCGCTACTCGCGATTGCTCTTCGCGCCGCGCGCAGCCCCTTATGTCCCGCGTTCGTGGAACTCCGCGGTGTCGCCGCGGCCAACGATCAGGGTGTGGCACAGGCCGACGAAAAGGCCCGTCTCCACGACGCCGGGGATGGCCTGTATTTCGGCGTCCAGGGCCGGGGCGTCCTCGATGCGGCCCATGCGGCAGTCGAGGATGTAGTGGTCGTTGTCGGTCACGTAGGGGTCATCGCCGGCCATGCGCAGGCCGCACTCGATGCCCCCCACCCGGAGCTTTTGCTCGACCCACTCGTGGCCGAAGCGGGTGACCTCCACCGGCACCGGGAACGCGCCCAAGGCGTCCACCACCTTGCCCGAATCCACGATGATGGCCACGCGGCCGGCGGCCGAGGCGACGATTTTCTCCCGCAGCAGGGCGCCGCCGCCGCCCTTGATCATGTCCAGCCGGCCGTCGATCTCGTCGGCGCCGTCCACCGTCAGGTCGATGCGGTCGACGGAGGCGAAGCCGGTCAGGGCGATGCCCAGCTCCCGGCACCGCGCCGCCGTCCTCTCCGAGGTCGGGATGCCGCTCACCCGCAGCCCCTCACGCACCCGGTCGCCCAAAGCGACCAGGAAGTGATCCACCGTCGACCCGGTGCCCAGGCCCAGGGTCATGCCGTCGGAGACCAGTCCCGCGGCGGCCTGTCCGGCCGCCTTCTTTTCCGCCTCTTGCATGCGATCCGCTCCCCCCTCGTTCTCAGTTGCCCCGGCGCTTGACCACGGTCTCTTCCCCGCGGCCGATGATCAGCACATTGCACATGCCGACGAACAGCCCCGTTTCCACCACCCCCGCGGTCGCCATGAGGCGCGCCTGAATGGCCGGCGGGTTGGCGATCAGGCCGAAATCGCAGTCGAGATAGTAGTGGCCGTTCTCGGTGGTGTAGGGGATGTCCCCGGCCATGCGCAGGGCACATTTGACGCCCTGGGTTTCGAGCCGGCGCACGACCCGTTCGTGACCGAACCGCACCACCTCGACGGGCACGGCGACGCTGCCCAGCCGGTCCACCAGCTTGGTGGAATCGACGATGATCACAACCTTCTGCGCCGACGCGGCGACGATCTTCTCGCGCAGCAGCGCGCCGCCGCGTCCCTTGATCATCTGGAACGCGCTGTCGATCTCGTCGGCGCCGTCGATGGTCAGGTCGAAGGTGTCGGTGGCCTTGAAGTCGGTGAGCTCGATGCCCAGGTCGCGGCAGCGCATGGCGGTGCGCTCCGACGACGGGACGCCGCGCACGTCGAGGCCATCGCGGATGCGCTCGGCCAGGGCGCGCAGAAAGAAGTCCACCGTCGATCCCGTGCCCAGGCCGAGGACCATGCCGTCCTCGACCATGTCGGCGGCCGCGCGCCCGGCGGCCTTCTTCTCCGTATTCCGCGCCAACTCGCTGTCGTCGATCATGCCGTCAATTCCTTCGGGGCGCCGGAGGGGCCCGGGGCCGGGCCGGGACCCTAGACGGTCCGACGGCCGGCGGCAACCGTCTACCGGATCATCCACATTGACACGCATTGTTGTGGATAACTGGACGGGCGGCCACAACATGTGCTGACTTCCAAACCCCCGTGTGGAATCCTTATCCCATGTCCCACGCTGGCTTCGTCCACCTGCGGGTCCATACGGCCTATTCCCTGTCGCAAGGGGCCATCCGCATCGGCGCGTTGGCGGCGGCATGCCGCGACGGCCGGATGCCGGCGGTGGCCATGACCGACACCAACAACCTGTTCGGCGCCATGGAGTTCTCGGCCGCCTGCGCGGCGGCCGGGGTGCAGCCGATCATCGGCTGCCAGCTCGACGTCTCCCGGGAGGCGGCGGAGCCGCAGCCGGCCGGCGCCCGCAACGGCCGCCTGCCGGCCCCCGACTCCATCGTGCTGCTGGTCCAGAACCGGGACGGATACGGCAACCTGCTGCGGCTGTTGGCGGCGGCCTACCTGGACGGCGACGCGGCCCACGACCCACAGGTGCCCCTGGCCCTGCTGGAGCGCCACGGCGAGGGCCTGATCGCACTCACCGGCGGACCGTCGGGCGCCGTCGGGCGGCTCTTGGCCGAGGGACGGACGGACCAGGCCGAGGCCATGCTGGTGCGCCTGGCGGCGGCCTTTCCCGGGCGCCTGTACGTGGAGCTGATGCGCCACGGCCTGGACGCCGAGCGGGCCATCGAGCCCGGGCTGATCGCCCTCGCCGACCGCCACGACCTGCCCCTGGTGGCCACCAACGAGGCCTTCTTCACCACGCCGGACATGTACGAGGCCCACGACGCCCTGCTCTGCATCGCGGACAGCGCCTACGTCTCCCAGTCGGACCGCCGGCGCCTTACCGCCGAGCACTGGTTCAAGGATGCCGACGCCATGCGGGCCCTGTTCGCCGACGTGCCCGATGCGGTCGACAACACCCTGGTCGTGGTGCGCCGCTGCGCCTTCATGGTGGAGGCGGTGGACCCCATTCTGCCCCCATACGACTGCGGCGGCCGCACCGAGTGGGAGGAACTCCGCGAGCAGGCCTGGAGCGGGCTCGAGCAACGGCTGGAAACCCAGGTCTACACGCCGGACATGTCGGACGAGCAGCGGGAGGCCGCCGCCAAGCCATACCGGGAGCGCCTCGACTACGAGCTGGGAATGATCACCCAGATGGGGTTTCCCGGCTATTTCCTGATCGTCGCCGAATTCATCCGCTGGGCCAAGAGCCAGGGCATCCCCGTGGGCCCCGGGCGGGGGTCGGGCGCCGGCTCCGTCGCCGCCTGGGCGCTGACCATCACCGACCTGGACCCGCTGCGTTTCGGCCTGCTGTTCGAACGCTTCCTCAATCCCGAGCGGGTGTCGATGCCCGACTTCGACATCGATTTCTGCCAGGAGCGCCGGGACGAGGTGATCCGGCACGTCCAGGAGCAGTACGGCCGCGACCACGTGGCCCAGATCATCACCTTCGGCAAGCTGCAGGCGCGGGCCGTGCTGCGCGACGTGGGCAGGGTGCTGGAGCTGCCCTACGGCTACGTGGACAAGATCTGCAAGCTGGTGCCCAACAACCCGGCCAAGCCGGTGACCCTGGACGAGGCCATCGCCGGCGAGCCGCAGCTCCGCCAGATGGCCGATGCCGACGAGGCGGTGGCCCGCATGATGGACATCGCCCGCCGCCTGGAAGGGCTGTACCGCCATGCCTCCACCCACGCCGCCGGGGTGGTCATCGGCGACCGGCCGCTGGACCGGCTGATCCCGCTCTACCGCGATCCGCGCTCGGACATGCCGGTCACCGGGTACAACATGAAATACGTGGAATCGGCGGGCCTGGTGAAGTTCGACTTCCTCGGCCTCAAGACCCTCACCGTTCTGGCGCGGGCCGCCGACCTGGTGCGCGCGCGCGGCACCGAGATCCACATGGACCGCCTGCCCCTGGACGACCCGGCCACCTTCGCCATGCTGGGCCGTGGCGAGACGGCGGGGGTGTTCCAGTTGGAAAGCTCGGGCATGCGCGACGTCCTGCGCAAGCTCCGGCCCGACAGCTTCGAGGACATCATCGCGGTGGTCGCCCTCTACCGCCCCGGGCCCATGGACAACATCCCCAGCTACATCCGCCGCAAGCACGGCGAGGAGGAGCCCGACTACCTCTATCCCACCCTGGAAGGCATCCTCAAAGAGACCTTCGGCATCATGATCTACCAGGAGCAGGTGATGCAGATCGCCCAGGAGCTTTCGGGGTTCACCCTGGGCGCCGCCGACATCCTGCGCCGGGCCATGGGCAAGAAGAACAAGGAGGAGATGGCGCGCCAACGCCAGGCGTTCATCGACGGCGCCAAGCACCGCGGCGTGCCCGAGGCCAAGGCGACCGAGATCTTCGATCAGGTCAACAAGTTCGCCGGCTACGGGTTCAACAAGTCCCACGCCGCCGCCTATGCCCTGATCGCCTATCAGACCGCCTACATGAAGGCCAACCATCCGGTGGAGTTCCTGGCCGCGTCCATGAGCCTCGACCTCAACAACACCGACAAGCTCAACCTCTTCCGCCAGGAACTGGACCGCCTCGGCATCCGCCTGCTGCAGCCGGACATCAACGCCTCGGACGTGGCCTTCAGCGTGGAGACCGATGCCGCCGGCACCGGCGCCATCCGCTATGCCCTGGCCGCCGTCAAGAACGTTGGCGAGGCGGCCATGGCGGCCCTGGTGGAGGACCGCGCGGCCAACGGCCCCTTCACGGGGCTGGACGACTTCGCGGCGCGGCTCGATGCGCGGGCCGTCAACAAGCGGCAACTGGAGAACCTGGCCCGGGCGGGTGCCTTCGACAGCCTGAACTCCAACCGCCGGCAGGTCTTCGAGGCCGCAGAGACCCTGGTCCGTCACGCCGGCGCCGCCACCCGCGACCGGGAGGACGCCCAGATCGGCCTGTTCGCCGGCGGCGATGCGCCGGCCGACACCCTGGCCCTGCCCGAGGTCCCCGACTGGCCGCCCATGGACCGCTTGAAGGAGGAGTTCGAGGCCATCGGGTTCTATCTCTCGGCCCACCCCCTGGACGCTTACGGCAAGGCCCTGGCCCGCATCAAGGCGGTCCGCTTCACCGACCTCGTGCGGTCAGGCCGGCCGGGCCCGGTCAACCTGGCGGGGACCGTCATCGGCAAGAAGGAGCGCACGTCGGGGCGCACCGGCCACCGGTACGCCTTCGTCCAGCTCTCGGACACCTCCGGGGTGTTCGAGATCACCGTCTTTTCGGAGACCCTGGCGGCGCACCGCGATGTGCTGGAGGTGGGAAATGCCCTGTTCATCAAGGGCAGCGCCCAGTTCGATGGGGATGCGGTCCGTTTGACCGCCCTTGCCGTCGAGCCGCTGGACAAGGTGGTAGCGCGGGCGGCGGCCGGGCTCGAGGTTTTCGTCGATTCCGCCGAGCCCCTGGCCTCGTTGCGTCAGACCCTGGACGGGCAGGACGAGGGCCGGGGCAGGGTCACGGTGGTCTCCTGGCTCGACGGCGCCACCGAGGTGACCATCGAGCTGCCCGGCCGCTACCGCATCTCGCCGGCCATGCTCAAGGCAGTGCGCGATATCCCCGGCATTCGCGACGTTCAGGAAATGTGAGCGAACCACCCGCATCCCCACCCAAGGTTGATTTTTCCAAGGTGCAGTTGCTACACATCAGGCCTTGGCCAGGCAGCGGATGACGGGGTTTGAGATGCACGACACGGGTTCACGGAGCGCGCGGATCGCAGCGTTGGCGGCGGTCCTGCTGATTGCAGGATGCGTGTCCACCGTCTTCGAGTCGACGGGGACGGTGATGCACCCGCAACTGAAGTCCACCGGCTGGCAATACGTGCGGGTCTCGCCCGGGTCCGACGGCGCGACGGCGGAGACGATGCGGACCCATCTCACCGGCAAGGGATACGTGATCCTGGCCGACGGCGCGGCACCACAATCCGTGCCCCGCGCCACGGTCGTGGTCTTCGATTGCCGGTCGGCGGGCACCACCGGGCGTCCCAACGGCTGGTCGCAGAAAGTCCAGTGCACGGCCACGGAACAGGGCAGCGGCAAGATGGTCTACCTGGGGCGGGGCGACTACATGGGCTCGACGCCGTCGGATGATTTCCGCGGCGCCACGGAGGCGGCGCTGGCCAGCGTGCCGCGCGCCCGGATGGCCCGTCGTTAGAGGCCGCGCTTCCTCCTTGCCAAGGGGTCCGGTGCGGGGTATCTAACCGCCCAATGACACACGCGGGCGTACGGCCCCGGCGCAAGTTCGCCGATGGGTCGGTCCGGTGTCCGGCTGCGGCCGGGCGTTGCCCGCGGAGGTTGGAACCGGAAAAGGACCTTTGTCATGGCGCTTCCCGCCTTCACCATGCGTCAGCTCGTCGAAGCCGGCGTTCACTTCGGCCACAACACCCGGCGCTGGAACCCGAAGATGGCGCCCTTCCTCTTCGGGGTTCGCAACGGCATTCACATCATCGACCTGGAACAGACGGTGCCGATGCTGCACCAGGCCATGGTCGCGGTCCGCGATGCCGTCGCCGGCGGCGGCCGGGTGCTGTTCGTCGGCACCAAACGCCAGGCCAGCGACCGCATCGCCGATGCCGCGCGGCGCTGCGGCCAGTACTACGTGAACCACCGCTGGCTCGGCGGCATGATGACCAATTGGCGCACCATCTCCAATTCGATCAAGCGGTTGCGGGACCTGGACGAGCAGCTTGCGGAAGAGACCGTCGGCCTGACCAAGAAAGAGACCCTGCGCCTGACCCGGGAGCGGGACAAGCTGGAACGGGCGCTGGGCGGCATCAAGGAGATGGGCGGCCTGCCGGACATCCTGTTCGTCATCGACACCAACAAGGAAGCCATCGCCGTGGCCGAGGCCAACAAGCTCGACATCCCGGTGGTCGCGGTCATCGACAGCAACTCCGACCCTGCGGGCATCAACTTCCCGGTCCCCGGCAACGACGACGCCCTGCGCGCCATCAACCTCTACTGCGATCTGATGGCCGACGCCGTCCTGGCGGGGATCCAGCAGGAGATGACGGCGGCCGGCGTCGATGTGGGCGAGAGTGACGAAGCGCCGGCGGAAAGCCTGCCCGAGGAGGACGCGGCCGCCGCGGCAACCGAGACCGCGGAGGCGGGCGCCGAAGCGGAGGAGGGTGCGGAGACGGCGGAGGCGGCCGGCGGTGACGAGACGGCCGAACAAGCCCCGGCGGCCGACGAACCGTCGGGCGAGGAGGGGGCCGACGCCGCCGCTGCCGAGGAGGAGCCGCAGCCGGATGCCACCAACGCCTGACAGGGGCTGTGCGTAAAAACAAATTATTCACAAACCGTTACAACGAATACTTCAGAAAGAGAGTAATCATGGCAGAGATCACAGCCGCGCGCGTCAAGGAGCTGCGCGACAAGACCGGCGCCGGGATGATGGACTGCAAGCGGGCGCTGACCGAGACCGGCGGCGACCTGGAGGCCGCCGTCGACTGGCTGCGCAAGAAGGGCATCGCCGCGGTGACCAAGAAGTCGGGGCGGGTGACCGCCGAGGGCCTCGTCGGTCTCGCCGTGGCGGGGGGCAGGGGCGCCCTGGTGGAAGTCAATTCGGAAACCGACTTCGTGGCCCGCAACGACGCCTTCCAGGACTTCGTGCGCACCGTTGCCGGGCTCGCCGTGGACACCGGCGAGGACCTGGACGCCTTGAAGGCCGCCGCCTACCCGGACGCGGGCCGGACCGTCGAGGAGCAACTGGTTCATCTTATCGCCACCATCGGGGAGAACATGACCCTGCGCCGCGTCCGCGTGCTGGACGGGGCGGGCGGCATGCTGGGCTCGTACATGCACAACGCCGCCGCTCCCGGTCTCGGCAAGATCGGGGTGCTGGTGGCCCTGTCCTCGGAGGCCGATCCGTCGGGCCTGGAAACCCTGGGCAAGCAGCTGGCCATGCACGTGGCGGCGGCCAACCCGCGCGCCGTTTCCCGCGACGACGTCGATCCGGCGGACCTGGACCGGGAACGCGAGGTCCTCAAGGAGCAGGCACGGGCGTCGGGCAAGCCGGAAGCGATCATCGAGCAGATGGTGGAGGGCCGGTTGCGCAAGTTCTTCGAGGAGGAATGCCTGCTGGAGCAGGTCTTCGTCATCGACGGTGAACGCAAGGTGGCCGCGGTCCTCGACGAAGCGGCCAAGGAGGTGGGCGCAGCGGTCGGCGTGGCGGCTTTCGCCCGTTTCGCCCTCGGCGAGGGCGTGGAGAAACGGCAGGATGATTTTGCCGCGGAGGTCGCCGCCGCCGCCGGGACCTGAGCCAAGACCCGGCTGCGGCGATTGGTGTAAGAGCCCGTCCGCGATGTACACAGCGTCCCCGGCCGCGGGGACGCGCCGGTGTTCGCCGGCCTGAGAGATCGGAACCCCGAATGGCGCGCGAACCCCATTACCGGCGTGTCCTGCTCAAGCTGTCCGGCGAGGGCCTGATGGGGGAGCGGGAGTACGGACTCGACTTGGCGACCATGATCCGCATCGCCGAAGAGGTCCGGACCGTCCACGACATGGGGGTGCAGGTCTCCCTGGTGATCGGGGCCGGCAACATCTTCCGCGGGGTCTCCGGCGCGGCGGCGGGGATCGAACGGGCGAGCGCCGACTACATGGGCATGTTGGCCACCGTGATCAACGCCGTCGCCGTGCAGAGCGTGCTCGAATCCCGCGGCCTGCAGACCCGGGTGCAGTCGGCCATTCCCATGGAAACGGTGTGCGAGCCCTACATCCGCCGCCGCGCCGTGCGCCACATGGAGAAGGGCCGCGTGGTGATCTTCGCCGCGGGGACCGGCAACCCGTTCTTCACCACGGACACCGCGGCCGCCCTGCGCGCCGTCGAGATGGGCTGCGACGCCCTGCTCAAGGGGACCCAGGTGGATGGGGTCTACAGTGCGGACCCGAAAAAGGTCGAGGACGCCGAACGATTCGATCGTCTGAGCTATCACGAGGTCCTGACCCGCGATCTCAAGGTGATGGACGCTTCGGCCATCGCGTTGGCCCGCGAGAACAAGGTTCCCATCCTGGTCTTTTCCATTCACAATCCAGGAGCCTTCGCGGACGTGGTCAGCGGCACCGGGACATACACGATTATCAGCTAGGAGGGGTTGTTCGGTGGACGCGGCCAACATCGATGCCATGAAAAAGGACATCCGCCGGCGCATGGAGGGCGCCGTGGAGGTTCTGCACAAGGAGTTGGCGGGGCTCCGGTCCGGGCGTGCCACGCCGGGCCTGCTGGAGCCGGTCATGGTCGATGCGTACGGCTCTCAGATGCCCATCAACCAGGTCGGCACGGTCAACGCCCCCGAGCCGCGCCTGTTGACCGTTCAGGTGTGGGACAAGAGCCTGGTCAAGGCGGTCGAGAAGGCGATCATGGAATCGGGCCTGGGGCTCAATCCCGCCACGGAAGGCCAAACCCTTCGCATTCCCATCCCGTCGCTGACCGAGGAGCGACGGGTGGAGTTCACCAAGATCGCCGGCAAGTACGCGGAGGAGGCACGGGTCGCCGTGCGCAATATCCGGCGTCACGCCATGGACGACCTCAAACGTGCCGAGAAAGAGGGCCAGATCTCCCAGGACCAGCATCGCGACTACGCGCAGCAGGTCCAGGAGCTGACCGACGCCCACGTCAAGAAGATGGACGAGGCGCTGGCCGCAAAAGAAAAGGAAATCATGCAGGTTTGATTCGATGAAGGCCGTCTCTCTCGTTAGCGAAACACCACCGCCGCCGGTTCACGTGGCCATCATCATGGACGGCAACGGTCGCTGGGCGCTTTCGCGCGGCCTGCCGCGGGTGGCCGGCCACCGGCGCGGGGCCGAATCCGTCAAGGCGGTTGTGCGCAGCGCGGTTGCCAACGGCGTCCGGTACCTGACGCTCTACGGCTTCTCGTCCGAGAACTGGAAGCGGCCGCCGTCCGAGATCAGCGACCTGATGGGCCTGTTGCGGATCTATCTGCGCAGCGAAGTCGCGGAGCTTCACCGCCAGGGCGTGCGGCTGCGCATCATCGGCGAGCGCCATCGTCTGCCCCGGGACATCGTGGCCCTGATCGAGAACGCGGAACGCCGGACCGAGGCCAACCAGCGACTGACCCTCATCGTCGCCTTGAGTTACGGCGGACGGGCCGAGATCGTGGCCGCCGCCCGGCATCTGGCGGCCCTGGCCGAGAACGGCGGCGTAGAGGCGGAGGCCATCGACGAGAGCGTGTTCGCCCGACACCTGTTCACCGCCGGCATTCCCGATCCCGACGTGGTCGTCCGGACCAGCGGCGAGCAACGGGTGAGCAACTTCCTGCTTTGGCAGCTCGCCTATGCCGAGTTCATCTTCGTGGATACGCTTTGGCCCGATTTCTCGGAAGACGATTTCGAGGACGCCCTCCGGGAGTACCAGCGACGTGAACGGCGTTACGGCGCAACCGGTGGGTAGCCGCGCCGCCGCGCCGCTGGCGACGCGCACGCTGTCGGCGGTTGTGCTGGCGCCGCCGGTGCTGGCCATGGTCTACCTGGGGACCCCGTTGTTCGAGATCCTGGTGGCGACGGTCGCCGCCATCATGGCCTGGGAATGGCAGCGCCTGTGTGCCGCCGGCTGCGCAGACCGGTCGCGGTCCCACTACGCCCTGTGGCTGGTGGTCGGCGCCCTGTGGATCGGCGTCCCGTGCCTGATCATGATCGGGCTGCGCGCCGATCCGGCCGTCGGCCGCGTGACGGTCCTGTGGCTTCTCGCCGTGGTGTGGGCGGCGGACATCGGCGCCTATGCGGCCGGCCGGACCATTGGCGGGCCCCGTCTCGCCCCGGCCGTCAGTCCCAACAAGACGTGGGCGGGGTTCTTCGGCGGCGTCGCCTGCGCCGCCGCCGCCGGTGCCGGGATGGCCGGCGTCCTGGGCCGCGAGGTGTTGGTGCCGCTGGCCGCCTTCAGCGCCTTCGTCGGCATGGTGGCGCAAGGGGGCGATCTGGCCGAGTCTTGGGTGAAGCGGCGTTTCGGAGTCAAGGACTCGGGCAGCATCATTCCCGGCCACGGGGGGCTCCTCGACCGTATGGACGGCGTCCTCGCCGCGGTCATCGCGGTGGGAGTGGCGGGATACCTGGGAAAAGGGACTGTGCTGACATGGTTGTGACCCAGCCACGGGCGGACGCGGTCCCGCGTCGCGTCACCATCCTCGGGTCCACCGGGTCCATCGGCCGCAACACGGTCGACCTCATCGAGCGGCAGCCCGATGCGTTCGTTGTCGAGGCCCTGACCGCCAACAGCAACGTCGCCCTGCTCGCCGAGCAGTCGAAGAAGCTGCGCCCGCGCGTCGCCGTGGTCGCCGATCCCGACCGCTATGCCGACCTCAAGGACGCCTTGGCGGGGTCGGGCGTCGAGGCGGCGGCCGGCGCCGCTTCGGTGACCGAGGCGGCGGCGCGGCCGGCCGAGTGGGTGATGGCGGCCATCGTCGGTGCGGCCGGCCTGGAGCCGACCCTGTCGGCGGTCCACCGCGGGGCCATCGTCGGCCTGGCCAACAAGGAATGCCTGGTCTGCGCCGGCGACGTGATGATGACCGAGGTGTCGCATCATGGCGCCACGCTGCTGCCGGTGGACTCGGAGCACAGCGCCATCTTCCAGGTCTTCGAGTTCGACCGGTCCGATCGGGTCGAGCGTATCGTGCTGACCGCCTCTGGCGGGCCGTTCCGCGAGACCTCCCGAGCCGACATGGCCCAAGTGACCCCCGAGCAGGCGGTGGCCCATCCCAACTGGGACATGGGGGCCAAGATCTCGGTCGATTCGGCGACCATGATGAACAAGGGCCTGGAGCTGATCGAGGCCTACCATCTCTTCCCGGTGCCCGAGCCGCGGATCGAGATCCTGGTCCACCCCCAGTCGGTGGTCCACAGCATGGTGGCCTACGTGGACGGCTCCGTCCTGGCCCAGATGGGCACGCCGGACATGCGCACGCCCATCTCCTACGCCCTCGGCTGGCCCGACCGCATGCCGACGCCGGCGGAGCGGCTGCGGCTCGAGGAGATCGGGACCTTGACATTCGAGCAGCCCGATCCGGACCGCTTCCCCGCCTTGACGCTGGCTCGTCAGGCGTTGCGGACGGGAGGTGCCGCCCCCACCATCCTCAACGCCGCCAACGAGGTGGCCGTCCGCAGTTTCCTCGATCGGCGCATCGGCTTCCTGGACATTGCCCACACCGTGGAGCACACTTTGTCAACGGCGCCCAATGGCCGCTTGGAGAGCCTGAGCGCGGTAATGGAGGCAGACACCCGGGCGCGGGAGATCGCGCGGGCATTCGTTGCGAAGCGAACGGCGGTGAACTGACGGGCACATCCGCCGCGCCCTGGGACGGCAACCGATGGAATTCTTGATCTTCCTGTGGGACTACGTGGTCCCGTTCCTGATCATCCTGACGGTCTTGGTCTTCGTCCACGAGTTGGGCCACTACTGGGTGGCGCGGCGCTCCGGGGTGCGAGTCGAGGTGTTCTCCGTCGGGTTCGGGCCCGAGATCTACGGCTGGACGGACCGGAACGAGACCCGCTGGAAGATCAGCGCCGTGCCCCTGGGCGGGTACGTCAAGATGTTCGGCGAATACGACTTCGAGGGCGGGCCCGAGGATCAGGAGCCGATGACCGACGAGGAGCGGGCCGTATCGTTCCATCACAAGCCGCTCCGGCATCGCACCGCCATTGTCGCCGCAGGACCGCTGGCCAACTTCGTGTTCGCCATCTTCGTCTTTGGCGCCATTTTCGGCACCGTCGGCAGCCCCCATCCCCTGTCGGCCGTGGGTGTGGTCGTCGCCGACAGCGCCGCCGAGGAGGCCGGTCTTCAGCCGGGAGACCGTATTCTCAGCATCGATTCCGAGCCGGTGGCGTGGTTCGAGGACCTGCGGCAGGTGGTCAGTGCCCGACCCGATGTTCCGTTGCGCATCGTCGTCCTGCGCGGCGGCGAGGAAATCACGATCAACGCGACGCCCAAACGACACATGACCACGGACGAGGAGGGGCGCCCCCAGGAGATCGGACTCCTCGGCGTCCAGCCGGATCCCAGCCAAGTGGGCTACGAGCGCCGCGACCCGCTCACCGCCGCGTGGATGGGGGTGGAGCATGCGTTCGGCCTGACCACGGCCATTCTCAACTACCTGGGCGAAATGATCGTCGGCTCGCAGGATGCGGACCAGTTGGGCGGCCCGCTGCGTATCGCCCAGATCTCGGGTCAAATGGCCCAGGGCGGCTTGGTCAACCTGATGTTCTTCATGGCGGCCCTGTCCGTGAACCTGTGCCTGATCAACCTGTTCCCGATTCCCATGCTGGATGGCGGCCATCTGGCCTTCTATCTGCTGGAGGCAATCCGGGGCCGGCCGCTGGATTACCGGGTCCAAGAATACGGTTTTCGTTTCGGGCTGATTTTGGTATTGCTTATCATGATTTTTGCCACGTGGAACGATTTGGTTCACCTGAAGGTGTTCGAGTTCTTCAAGCAACTCATGACCTGAGGGGCCTTCTGTTGCGGGATTACTTCCGCCGTTTTCCTCGCTTCTTCCTGCTCGGCAGTCTCTTAGTCCTCCTGGGATTGGCAGGCGGGACGGCGGCGGCCCAGTCGGGCGGGATCGTTCGCGAGATCGTCGTCGAAGGGGCCGAGCGCATCGAGCCCGATACGGTCCGGTCGTACCTGCTGGTCCAGGAAGGCGACCCCTTCGATGCCCGCCGCATCGACCGTTCGCTGAAAAGCCTGTTCGCCACCGGCCTTTTCGCCGACGTCAACCTGAAGAGGCGTGGCGACACCCTGATCGTCACGGTCATCGAGAACCCCATCATCAACCGCATCGCGTTCGAGGGGAACCGACGCATCGAGGACGAGGAGCTGGAGGCGGAGGTGACCCTCCGCCCGCGCATCATTTATACCCGCACCAAAGTGCAGAACGACGTCGAGCGGTTGCTCACCCTCTATCGCCGCAGCGGGCGCTTCGCCGCCACGGTGGAGCCGAAGATCATCCGGCTGGAGCAGAACCGGGTCGATCTGGTCTTCGAGATCAGCGAAGGGGACGTCACGGCGATCCAGAAAATCCGCTTCATCGGCAATCGGGAATTCAGCGATTCCCGGCTCCGCGAGGTCATTCGGACCAAGGAAACCCGGTGGTACCGGTTCTTCTCCACCGACGACACCTACGATCCGGACCGACTGACCCTCGACCGCGAGCTTATGCGGCGCTTCTACCTGAACGAGGGGTTCGCCGACTTTCGGGTGGTCTCGGCGGTGGCCGAGCTGACGCCGGACCGCAGCGACTTCTTCATCACCTTCACCATGGAAGAGGGGCCGATCTACGAATTCGGCACCGTCGACGTGGAGGTCACTCTGCGCGATCTGGAGCAGGAGCCGCTGCTGGACGTCATCGAGTTCGAGGAGGGGGACACCTACAACGCCGACATCATCGAGAACACCATC
Organism: Rhodospirillales bacterium; assembly: GCA_028277795.1. Classification (GTDB taxonomy): domain Bacteria; phylum Pseudomonadota; class Alphaproteobacteria; order Rhodospirillales; family JANQFP01; genus JANQFP01. The sequence continues at coordinate 55,153 of JANQFP010000242.1, read as the reverse complement.
GATACCCTGACCGATGCCGTCGGCACGCTCGGCCACGCCTTCGTCGACGTGCGGCCCCGGATCAACCGCGATCGCGAGCGCAAGGCCATCGACGTCACGTTCGAGGTCTCCGAAGGGCCGCGGGTCTTCGTCGAACGCATCGACATCGCCGGCAACATCCGCACCATGGACGAGGTGATCCGCCGCGAGTTCCGCCTGGTGGAAGGGGATGCCTTCAACTCGGCCCGCCTGCGGCGCTCGCGGACCCGGGTCCAGGACCTGGACTTCTTCGAGAAGGTGAACGTCGAGCAGGTGCCCGGCAGCGCCCCCGACAAGACCGTCATCAAGGTGGAGGTGGAAGAGAAGTCCACCGGGTCGCTGAGCCTGGGTGCCGGGTTCTCGACGGCGAGCGGCGCCCTGTTCGACATCGGCATCCGCGAACGCAATCTCCTCGGCCGGGGCCAGGACCTGCGCCTCAACGGGCAAGTCGGCCAGCGCCGCAGCCAGATCGACCTCAGCTTCACCGAGCCGTACTTCCTTGACCGCGAGGTGGCGGCCGGCTTCGACCTGTTCTTCGTGTCGACCGACTTCCAGGACGAGAGCTCCTTCGATTCCAAGCGGCGGGGCGGTGCCGTGCGGGCCGGGTATCCGATCACCGAGAACCTGAGCCAAGGGTGGCGCTACTCCCTGAAGCAGCTCGACGTGGCCAACGTCGACGACCAGGCGTCCGTCTTCATCCGCCAGTCCGAAGGGGAGCGTTTCGTCTCCGAGGTCTCCCATTCCTTGACCTACGACCGCCGCGACAGCCGCATCAATCCCAAGCAAGGCTATTTCGTGCGCATGTCCAACGATCTGGCCGGTGCCGGCGGCGACACCCGATACCTTCGCAATCGCCTGGACGGGGGGAAGTTCTTCCCGTTGGGCCCGGAATGGGTCTTGAGCTTAACCGGATCGACCGGTCACATCACCGGCATCAGCCAGGACGTTCGCCTGCTCGACCGCTTTTTCATCGGCGGCGACGACTTGCGCGGCTTCGCCACCGCCGGCGTCGGCCCGCGCGACCGCACCACCAAGGATGCCCTCGGCAGCGAGCTGATGTACACGGCCAAGGCCGAGCTTCAGTTCCCGCTCGGCCTGCCGACGGAAATCGGGATCACCGGCAAGCTCTTCACCGATCTCGGCAGTTCCTGGCAGGTGACGCCGGATTCACCGCTGATCCAGGATTCCAGCAACCCGAGGGTGTCCGTGGGGACCGGTCTCGCCTGGGTGTCGCCGTTCGGCCCCATCGGCGTCGACTTCGGCATCCCGGTGATCAAGGAGGATTTCGACGAGGACGAGCTGATCCGCATCAATTTCGGTACACGGTTCTGATCGAGGAGGTGCGCGTGAAACGCCGCCCGCTGTTTTTCATCCTGGCCATTCTCGCCCTTGTGTTGTCCGCGGTCCCTGCTTCGGCCCAGGAGCCGACGGAGAAGCGGATCCGCGTCAAGCTGGGCATCATCGACATGGACGCCATCGGCCGCCATGCGGCGGCGGCCAAGGATATCCGGGCCCAGATCAAGGCGTATCGCGACGCCATCCGCGACGAGATCCAGAAGGAGGAGGAGGAGCTGCGCAAGGCCCGCGACGAGCTGGGGCGCCAACGGATGATCCTTTCCCCCGAGGCCTTCGAGGCCGAACGGCGCAAGTTCGAGGAACGCCTGGCCGCCATCGGCACCATGGTGCAGGGCCGCAGGCAGGCCCTCCAGCGTGTTCGCGAGGAGGCCATGGGACAGTTGCAGCGCACCCTGAACGAGGTGGTCACCGACGTGGCGGATGCAAACGAGCTCACCCTCATCTTGAGGACCAACCAACTGGTCTTTTGGGCCAAACCCCTGGAGATCACAGGCGTGGTCATCGAGACTCTCGACCAACGACTGCCCTCTCTCAAGGTCGCGGAACCGTCGAAGTAGCCGATGGCCGATCCACGGTTCTTCGCCCGTGCCGGGCCGCTGACCCTGGAACAACTGGCCACCATCGCCGGCGCCGAGATCGGCGGCACGGCGGATCCGGACGCCCTGTTCGCCGATGTGGCGCCCCTGGACGCGGCCGGGCCGGACGAGGTGACCTTCGTCGACAACAAGCTCTACGTCGACCGACTGCCGTCGAGCCGGGCGGGGGCCTGCCTGCTGAGGCCGTCGGTGGCGGCCAAGGCGCCGCCGGCCATGGCGCTGCTGCTGACCGCAGAGCCCTACCATGGCTACGCGCGGATTGCCGGAGCCTTTCACCCGGCGCCGCCGGTCACGCCCGGCATCGCACCCTCGGCGACGGTCGACGGCACCGCCAGCCTCGGCCCGGATTGTGCCGTCGATGCCGGTGCCGTTATCGGGCGCGGCGTCGAGCTGGGCCGGCGCTGCCATGTGGGGGCCAACAGCGTCCTCGGCGACGGCGTCGTCCTCGGTGACGATTGCGTGGTCGGTCCCGGCGCAACGGTCGCCCACTGCATCGCCGGGGCGCGGGTGATCATCCATGCCGGGGTGCGCATCGGCCAGGACGGATTCGGGTTCGCCCTGGGGGCCGAGGGGCACCTGAAGGTGCCGCAACTCGGGCGTGTGCTGATCGGTGACGACGTGGAGATCGGGGCCAATACCACCATCGATCGGGGCACCGGACCGGACACGGTCATCGGCACCGGGAGCAAAATTGATAATCTGGTCCAGATCGGTCATAACGTGCGCCTGGGTCGGGGATGTGTCGTCGTCGCCCAGGTCGGCATCTCCGGCAGCACCGAGGTCGGCGATCTGGTCATGATGGGGGGGCAAGCCGGCTTGACCGGACACCTGAAGATCGGCGCCGGCGCCCGCATCGGCGCGCAGAGCGGCGTCATACGCGACGTGGCTCCGGGCATGGCGGTGACCGGCACGCCGGCGGTGGCGGCGCGGGAGCACTGGCAACGGGTGACCACCCTGGCCCGTCTCGCCTCCAAGAAGGCAAAGGACTGACGGATGGACACGGAAGACCCGGCGGCGGGCGGCGCGACCATCGACATCGGCCGGATCATGGACATGATCCCGCACCGCTACCCGTTCCTGATGATCGACCGGGTCACCGAGGTCGTCGCAGGGGTCAGCGCCGTCGGCATCAAGAACGTCACCATCGACGAGCCGTTCTTCCAGGGCCACTTCCCGGCGCAGCCGATCATGCCAGGCGTGCTGCTCATCGAGGCCATGGCGCAGACGGCGGCGGTCCTCGTGGTCGAGACCCTGGGCATCGACCGGGAGGGCAGCCTGGTCTACTTCATGTCCATCGACAACGCCCGCTTCCGCAAACCGGTGGTGCCCGGGGACACGGTACACATCCACGTGCGCAAGCAGCAGAGCCGGGGCAACGTCTGGAAGTTCAAGGGGGAGGCGCGCGTGGGCGACACCCTGATGGCGGAGGCCACCTACGCCGCCATGATCGTGGACGAGTAGATGACCCATATCCATCCCACCGCCGTCATCGAGGACGGCGCCGCGATCGGCGAGAAGGCCACGGTCGGGGCCTATTCGATCATCGGACCCGAGGTGACCTTGGGGGACGGCGTGGCGGTCGGGCCCCACGTCGTGGTGGGCGGGCGGACGACCGTCGGCGCCAACGCCAAGATCTACCCCTTCGCGTGCATCGGCCTGGAGCCGCAGGACCTCAAGTACCGCGGCGAGCCGTCGCGCCTGGAGATCGGGGCCAATACCGTGATCCGCGAGCACGTGACCATGAACCCGGGGACCGAAGGCGGCGGCATGGTGACACGCGTCGGCAACAACTGCCTATTCATGGTCGGCGCCCACGTGGCCCACGACTGCCAGATCGGCGACCATGTGATCCTGGTCAACAACGCCACCCTGGCCGGCCACGTGACCATCGACGACTGGGCCATCCTGGGAGGGTTGTCGGCATCCCACCAGTTCACGCGCATCGGCCGCCACGCCATGGTCGGCGGCATGACCGGCGTCGAGCACGACGTCATCCCCTACGGCTCGGTGATGGGCAACCGGGCCCGCCTGCAGGGCCTCAACATCGTCGGCCTCAAGCGGCGCGGGTTCTCGCGGGAGACCATTCATGCCCTGCGCAACGCCTATCGATTGCTGTTCGCCCAGGAGGGCACCATGGCGGAGCGGCTGGAGGACGTGGCGGAGCTGTTCTCCGACTACGAGCCGGTGATGGAGATCGTCGATTTCATCCGCCGCGACTCCTCCCGCGCCATCTGCCAGCCCGGCCTGGAAGATGCCGCCTAAGCTCGGCATCGTGGCCGGTGCCGGCGACCTGCCGGTGCGCATCATCCAGGCGTGTCGCGAAACCGGACGGCCCTTCCACGTGATCGCCATCGAGGACCAGACGCCGGCCACGACCGTGGCCGACGTGCCCCACACCTGGCTGCCGCTGAGCGCGGCCGGCAAGGCGGTGAAGACCTTCCGTCGCGAAGGCGTGGAGGAGCTGGTCATGGCCGGCGACATCCGCCGCCCGTCCCTGTCGGAGCTCAAGCCCGACCTGTGGACGGCCCGCTTCCTGGCCCGGGCCGGGGCGGGTGGCCTGGGCGACGACGGGCTGCTGTCGGCCCTCATCAAGGAGCTGGAGGAGCGCGAGGGGTTTCGCGTGGTCGGGGTGGACTCGCTGCTCCCCGGAGCGACGGCCGAAGTCGGCGTGCTCGGCGCCGTGCAGCCCGACAGCGACGCCATCGCCGACGTGGAGCGGGGCATCCAGGTGGCCCGCGGCATCGGAGCCCTGGACGTGGGGCAGGGGGCGGTGGTCCAGCAGGGGCTGGTCCTCGCCGTGGAGGCCATCGAGGGCACCGACGCCATGCTGGCCCGGGCCGGCGACCTGCGCCGCGACGGCCCCGGTGGCGTTCTGGTCAAGGTGCGCAAACCGGGACAGGAAGACCGGGCCGACCTCCCCACCATCGGCGTCGGCACGGTGTCGGCGGCGGCCGACGCGGGCCTGCGGGGAATCGCGGTGGAGGCGGGCGGCGCCCTGATCGTCGACGCCCCGGCGGTGGTCCGTGCCGCCGACGCGGCCGGGCTGTTCGTCATGGGTGTTCCGGTGCCGGAGGGCGGGTGAGCGACGCCCGCGCCGGCCGGCTGGTGTTCCTGGTCGCCGGCGAGCCGTCCGGCGACGTCCTCGGGGCGCGCCTCATGGCCGCCCTCAAGGCGCGCGACCCGGCCGTTCGCTTCGCCGGCGTCGGCGGCCCCGGCATGGCGGCCGAAGGCCTGGACAGCCTGTTTCCCATGTCCGATCTCGCCGTCATGGGACTGACCGAGGTGCTGCCCCACCTACCGCGCCTGCTGCGCCGCATCGCGCAGACGGTTGAGGCGGCGGTGCGGCTGCGGCCCGACGCCGTGGTGACCATCGATTCCCCGGGCTTCAGCTTCCGCGTCGGACGGCGGCTGCGGGGGCGCGCCGGCCCGCTGATCCACTACGTGGCGCCGACGGTGTGGGCTTGGAAGCCGTGGCGGGCCCGGCGCATCGCCGGCTTCCTCGACCACCTGCTGGTCCTGTTGCCGTTCGAGCCGCCCTATTTCGAGGCCGTTGGCCTGCCGTGCACCTTCGTCGGCCATCCGGTGGTGGAAGGCGGCGCCGATAGTGGTGACGGTCAGGCATTCCGCCGCCGTCACGGAGTGCCGGAGACGGCGCCGGTCCTCTGTGTCCTGCCCGGCAGCCGTCGCAGCGAGACCGACCGCCTGCTGCCGGTGTTCGGCGACACCCTCGCCGAGCTGGCCCGACGCCACACCGAACTGCGGGTGGTGGTGCCGACGGTGGACACGGTGGCGGACCACGTCACCGCGGCGGTCGCCCGGTGGCCGCTCCCGGCGACGGTGGTCCGCGGCGAGAGCGAGAAGCGCGACGCCTTCGCCGCCGCCGATGCGGCCCTGGCCGCCTCGGGAACGGTGGCCCTGGAGCTGGCCATGGCCGGGACGCCGGCGGTCATCGCCTACAAGCTGGGCGCCGCCACCGCCTGGCTGGTCCGGCGCCTGATCCGGGTCCGCTACGCCAACCTTGTGAACCTGATCCTGGACCGGGAGGCGGTCCCGGAGTTGCTGCAGGAGAACTGCCGCCCCGACCGGCTCGCCGCCGCGGTCGACCGGCTGCTCAGCGACCCGTCGTCCCGGACCGGCCAGCAATCCGCTGCCGACGAGGCCCTGCGTGCCCTCGGCCGCGGCGGGACGTCGCCCAGCGGCCGCGCCGCCGAGGTGGTTCTCGGCCTGATGGGACGACAGAACGACAAGGAACAGGGAGGCCCCCGCCATGGGCACAGCGAAGACCGCGACACCGAGGCTGCTCCACACCATGATCCGGGTCCGCGACCTGGAGCGGTCGCTCGACTTCTACACGCGGCTTCTCGGCATGCGGCTGTTGCGGCAGGCCGACTATCCGGGCGGGCGATTCACCCTGGCCTTCGTGGGCTACGGTGACGAAGCCGGGAACACGGTCATCGAGCTGACCCACAACTGGGACCAGGACGAGGCCTACGACCTGGGCACCGGGTTCGGCCATCTGGCCATCGGTGTCCCCGACATCTACGGCACCTGCCGCCAGTTGGAGGAGGCGGGCGCCACCATCACCCGTCCCCCCGGCCCCATGAAGCACGGCAAGACCGTTATCGCCTTCGTCGAGGACCCGGACGGTTACAAGATCGAGCTCGTCGAGCGGGCGTGAGCAGGCAGGGACAAGGAGGGCAGGGAATGAAGATCGCGGTATTCGGCACCGGCGGCGTCGGCGGCTACTACGGGGCGCGCTGGGCCGCCGCCGGCGAGGAGGTCCATTTCGTCGCTCGCGGTGCCCACCTGGAGGCCATGAAAGCGGCCGGCCTGCGGGTCTCGAGTCCCAACGGCGACCTGCATCTCGAGCCGGTCCGGGCCACCGACGATCCGGCGACCATCGGTCCCGTCGATCTGGTCGTGGTGGCGGTCAAGCTGTACGACACCGAAAGCGTGGCCCGCGGGTGCGCACCGCTGCTCGGCCCCGAGACCTCGGTGGTGTCCTTCCAGAACGGGGTCACGGCGGTGGAGACCCTGGCCGCGGCGGTCGGCGCCGAGCGGGTCTTCGGCGGCACCACCTACATCATGTCGGTGATCGAGGAACCGGGCGTGATCCTCCATACGGGACGTCGGGCGCGCCTGGTGTTCGGCGAGCTGGACGGCCGCAGCAGCCCGCGGGTCCAGGCGCTGCTGGAGGCCTGCGAGCGGGCGGGCGTCGATGCCGTCGTGACCGACGACATCCGGGGTCTCATCTGGTCCAAGTTCACCTTCCTGGTCGCCCTCAGCGGCATGACCTCGCTCATGCGCCTGCCCGTCGGGTCCATCCGCTCGGACCCGGAGACCCGAGCCCTGTTCCGCGCCGCCGTCGACGAGGCGGTTGCTGTGGCACGGGCCAAGGGCGTGCCCGTGCGCGACGACATGGCCGACCGGCACATGGCCACCGTGGACGATCTGCCGGCCAGCGTCGGCTCGTCCATGCTGTACGACCTGACCCACGGCAAGCGGTTGGAGCTGCCGTGGCTGTCGGGCACGGTGAGCCGCATGGGGGCAGAGCTCGGCGTGCCCACGCCGGTCCACGACGTGGTCGCGGCGGCCCTCAAGCCCTATGCGGAGGGCCAGCCGCCGACACCGTAGGATGGGCTCGTACCGCCGCGCGGGCTTTCCGGCACGCCACGACTGCGCTTCGCGAGTCGGTTCGAAGGCGCGCCGTTGTCAGATCCGTTCCTGGACGGGCTTGACCGGCCGCTTGCTCTCGCCGGTGTAGAGCTGGCGCGGCCGGCTGATCTTGCGGGTCGGGTCCTCGATCATCTCGTTCCAGTGGGCGACCCAGCCGACGGTGCGGGCGACGGCGAACAGGGCGGTGAACATGGAACGGGGGAAGCCCATGGCGCGAAGAATGATCCCCGAATAGAAGTTCATGTTCGGATACAGCTTCTTCTCGGCGAAATACTCGTCCTCGAGGGCGCGGCGCTCCAGTTCCAGGGCCAGGTCCAGATAGGGATCGTCGTGCACCCCCAGCTCTTCCAGCAGCTCGTGGCAGGTGTCGCGCATGATCCGCGAGCGCGGATCGATGCTCTGGTACACCCGATGGCCGAACCCCATCAGGCGGAACGGGTCGTTGGGGTCCTTGGCGCGGGCCAGGAACTCGGGAATGCGGTCCTTGCTGCCGATCTGATCGAGCATCACCATCCCCGCCTCGTTGGCGCCGCCGTGGGCGGGACCCCACAGCGAGGCGACCCCGGCCGCGATGCAGGCGAAGGGGTTGGCACCGCTGGACCCGGTCATGCGCACGGTGGACGTCGACGTGCCCTGCTCGTGATCGGCGTGGACGATGAGGAACCGTTCCAGGGCCCTCGTCATGGCCGGATCGATGTGGTAGTCCTCCGTCGGCTCGGAGAACATCATATGGAGCACGTTCTCGCCGAAGGTCAGGGAGTTGTCAGGGTAGACCGGCGGGTGGCCGATGGAGAACCGGTACGCCGCGGCCGCGATGGTGGGCATCTTGGCGATCAGTCGGTAGGACGCGAGGGTGCGGTGGGCCGGGCTCGTGATGTCCAGGGCGTCGTGGTAGAAGGCCGACAGCGCGCCGACGACGCCGCACAACACCGCCATGGGATGGGAATCGCGGCGGAACCCCCTGAAGAAGTAATAGATCTGCTCGTGCAGCATGGTGTGGTAGGTGATTTCCTTGCGGAATATCTGCTTGTGCTCGGCATTGGGCAGGTCGCCGAACAGCAGCAGGTAGCAGACGTCCATGTAGTCGGCGCGCGCCACCAGGTCCTCGACGTCGTAGCCGCGATACCGGAGGATGCCCTGCTTGCCGTCGATGAACGAGATGTCCGATTCACAGCTGCAGGTGGAGGTGAAGCCGGGGTCGTACGTCAGCAATCCGGTCCTGTCGTAAAGGCCGCGGATGTCGATCACCTGGTAGCCGTCCGTGCCCGCGGCGACGGGCAGCTCGACCTGCTGTCCGTGGCGGTTGTCGGTCAGGGTGTAGGTGTCGTTCCTGCCCGATCTGTTGTCGTCGTTCATGGCCTGCTTCCCTCCATGCCGGTGTTCCCCGGGATTTCGGCGTGCGCCGTCCCGGTGGGCCACCGTCCTGCCGTCATCGCCCGCCGAGGACGTCGTCCAGGCGCCCCAGGGACTCGGAGCGCCCCAGGACTTCCATGACCTCGAAGATGGGGGGCGAGACGTCGGTTCCCGTCAGCGCTGCCCGCAGGGGCTGGGCGATCTTGGCCAGCTTGGTGTTTTCTTGTTCAGCGAAACTGCGGGCCGCCGTTTCCAGTTCGTCGCGTGTCCACGCCTCCGTCCCGTCGAGGCGCCGGCGCAGGCGGCCCAGCCGGTCCCTTGCGTCGGGAGTCAGCAGGCCGGCCGCCTTGTCGGTCAACTCGAGGGGGCGGTCGTTGGTGTAAAATTCCGTTTTCTCAGCAAGTTCCAATAGGGTTTTCGCACGTTCCTTGAGGCCGGGCAGCCCGTGAACGACGCGCGCCTCGGCCTCCGGCGGCAGCGGCCCGGACCGCCGCCGCACCAGCTCGGCCAGCACCAGTTCGGCCAGCGTCCCATCGTCGGTCTGGCGCAGGTAGTGGCCGTTGAGGCTGGTCAGTCTGGCCATGTCGAACCGTGCCGGCGCCCGTCCGACGCCGCCCAGATCGAACCAGTCGATGGCCTGGTCGGTGCTGATGATCTCGTCGTCGCCATGGGACCAGCCCAGGCGCAGCAGGTAGTTGCGCATGGCCTCGGGCAGGAAACCGGCATCACGGTACGCCTCGACCCCCAGGGCACCGTGCCGCTTGGACAGGCGGGCGCCGTCGGGGCCGTGGATCAAGGGAATGTGGGCGAAACGGGGCGGCGTCCATCCCAGGGCATGATAAAGCTGGAGCTGGCGGAACGTGTTGGTCAGGTGGTCGTCACCCCGGATCACGCGGGTGACGCCCATGTCGTGGTCGTCGACCACCACCGCCAGCATGTAAGTGGGTGTTCCGTCGGCGCGCAACAGAATCATGTCGTCGAGCTGATCGTTGGCCACCTGGACCGTGCCCTGGACAAGGTCATCGACCACGGTTTCCCCGGTCTGCGGCGCCTTGAACCGGATCACCGGGTCGACGCCCGGCGGCGTCTCGTCGGGGCTGCGGTCGCGCCAACGGCCGTCGTAGAGCCTCTTGCGGCCCTCGCGGCGGGCCTGCTCGCGCATGGCGGCGAGCTCTTCCGGCGAGCAGTAGCAGCGGTACGCCTTGCCCTCAGCGAGCAGGGTCGCGGCGGCCTCCGCGTGGCGCCCGGCGCGGGCGAACTGGGAGATCGGCTCGCCGTCCCAATCGAGCCCCATCCACGCCAGACCGTCGACGATGGCCGCGACCGCCTCCTCCGTGGACCGGGCGCGGTCCGTGTCCTCGATACGCAGGAGAAACCGCCCGCCGCTGCCGTGGCGCTGGTGATGGCGCGCGTACAGCCAGTTGAACAGCGCCGTGCGGGCGCCGCCGATATGCAGGTAGCCGGTGGGCGAGGGCGCGAAGCGCGTCACGACGGTCATCGCATCCTGATGTATCATGGTCGGCCATTAAAACGCCCGAAGGTTTAGCACAGTCTGTTCGCACATGCAGCAAAACCCTAACGGGGCCGTCGGTTGATGTTTCGGCGGCCAGAGGCGGCGGTCCACCGGTGGGGCCGGCGGCTGGTCGCCGAACGGGACCGCTGGGTGCTGTGGACCCCGGTCCTGCTGGGGTGCGGCATCGGACTCTATTTCTCGTTGCCTGTCGAGCCGCCCTTTTGGGTGGGGCTGGCTATCGTGGCCCTGTCCGGCGCCGCCGCCGTGGCTGCGGGGCGTGCCGCTGCCGGCGACCGCGGCCCGTGGACGACGGCCCTGCTGGTGGCCTCTGGCGTCGTCCTGCTGGGTGCCGGGTTCGCCGGGGCGCAATGGCGGGCCAGCACGGTGGCGGCACCCGTCCTGTCCGAGCCCCTGGGCGCGGCCAGCGTGGTCGGCCGGGTGGTGGCCGTGGAGACCCGCCCCAAGGCCGTCCGCGTGACCCTGGACCGCCTGCGCATCTCCAGGGTGGCGGCGGCGCGGACGCCGGAGCGGGCCCGCCTGCGCCTCACCGGATCCCAGCCGGCCATCGATCCGGGCGACTGGATCCGGGTGCGCGCATCCCTCAGCCCACCGCCGGCCCCGGCGGCGCCGGGTGCCTTCGATTTCCAGCGCCGCGCCTATTTCGAGCGGCTGGGGGCCGTGGGCTTCGGCTACGGCGCCGCGACGGTCGTGGCCACCGCCTCCGAAGGCGGCGGGTTCTCTGCCGCCATCGCCATCGCCCGGCTGCGCCGCGCCGTGGTCGATCGGGTGCTGGCGCACACCGACCAACGGAGCGGGCCGGTCATGGCGGCGCTGATGACCGGCGAGCGGGGCGCCATCGCGCCCGCCGTGATGGACGCCATCCGCGACGCCGGCCTGGCCCACCTGCTGGCCATCTCCGGGCTCCATATCGGCCTCGTCGCCGGCATCCTGTTCGTCGGCGTGCGCGCCGCCCTGGCCCTGGTGCCGCGGCTGGCCCTGCGCCATCCCATCAAGAAATGGGCCGCCGCCGCCGCCATCGTCGGGGCCCTGGCCTACGCCCTCATGGCGGGGGCCACGGTGCCCACCCAGCGGGCCTTCCTGATGATCGGCCTGGTGCTGGTGGCGGTGCTGGTCGACCGCCGCGGACTGTCCATGCGGACCGTGGCCTGGGCCGCCGTCGTGGTCCTGCTGGTGCAGCCGGAAAGCCTTCTCGGGCCCAGCTTCCAGATGTCGTTCGCCGCCGTCGTCGCCCTGATCGCCGCCTTCGAGGTGCTGTCGGCGCGGCGGGGTTCGGCGGCGGACGGGGCGCCGGGTCCGGGCCGGCGCATCGCCCTCTACGTCGGTAGCGTCGGTCTGACCACCCTCATCGCCGGGGCCGCCACCCTGCCGTTCGTGATCTACCATTTCAACCGCTTCGCCGATTACGGCCTCGCCGCCAACCTGGTGGCGGTGCCGATCACCGCCCTGTGGGTCATGCCGTGGGCGGTGGCGGCCTTCCTGCTCATGCCGTTCGATCTGGAGGCCGTGGCGCTGACCCCCATGGCCTGGGGAGTGGAGGCGGTGATCCGGATCGCCGAGACCGTGGCGTCGTGGCCGGGCGCGGTGGCCATGCTGCCGGCCATGCCCACCTGGGGCCTGGTGGCGGCGGCCGTCGGCGGCTTGTGGCTGTGCCTGTGGCGCCGGCGGTGGCGCCTGCTGGGCCTGGCCGGCATCGCCGGCGGCATGGCCACCCTGGTCCTGGTGGAGCCGCCACATGTCCTGATCGACGGCCGCGGCGCCCTGATGGCGGTGCGGGTGGACTCGGGCCTGCTGGCGGTCTCGTCGGTGCGCACCGCCCGCTTCACCGGCGAGACCTGGCTGCGCCGGGCCGGCCAGGAGGAGAGCGCGCCGTGGCCCGAGACCGGGCGCTGGCCCGACGGCCCCCTGGCGTGCGACGCCCAGGGGTGCCTGTACCGTCACGGCGGCCGCGTCGTCGCCCTGGTCGGCCAGGAAGGCGCACTGATCGAGGACTGCTGGCTGGCGGATGTCGTGGTCAGCCGGGTCCCGGTCCGCAGGCCGTGCCCGGCGGCGACGGTCATCGACCGCTTCGATCTGTGGCGCGAGGGCGGCCACGCGCTGTGGCTGGACGGCGAGACGGTGCGTGTCGAGACGGTCAACGCCCGGCGCGGACACCGCCCGTGGGTGGCCCGGCCGAAGCCGCGCCATACCCCAGCCGGACCGGAGAGCTAAGCAGAGCCGCCGCCCTGGTAGGCGGCGCAATCGGCGATGCGCCGGTCGATGTCGGCGACCACGGCGCGGTAGGCGGCGCTGTCGACGCCGCCGTAACGGCGCTTGAACTCGGCTTCGGTCATCGCCTCGGACAGCCCGTCGACGCGCGGGAAGAAGAGGGACTCCAGATTCTGCCCGGCGAGGATCGCCTGCAGGCGGCGGGCCCCGGCATCGCCGTCGGTGGCGACCTCGGCGAAGCGGACGCCGGCGCGGTCGGCCGCCAGGTCGGCGAAACTGAAGCCGCTGCCGCCACGGCCGCTGTCCAGGACCTCCTTGAACTCGCCGGCGACGAAGGCGACGCCACTGTCCGAGGCCAGCTTCAGCGCCGCCGAGTAGATGAAATGCAGCATCAGGTCGTGACGGCCGCCGAGGACCACCTGGCGGCGGCAGGCGGGCACGTGGGCCTTGAGGTCGGGGGTGCGCACGGCGCCGATGATGTTCTCGAACAGCAGGTTGCCGCAGTACATAGCCAGGGCCAGGATGGCGGCCCGGTTCTCGTCGGTGGGGTCGGCCTGGGCCGAGCGCTCACGGGCCAGTTGGAACACGGGGCCCACGAGCTGGGCCACGGATCCGGACCGGATGGTGCCGCTGCGGCCGATGTCGACCAGCGCCGCGTAATAGACCTGGACGGTTTCCGGATCGCCCAGCGGCTCCGCGGCGGCCAGGCGCTCCTTCATGCGGTCCTTGACCCGCACCAGGTCCCGCTTGGCCAAGCGGTAGCCGACGGTGATGACGTCGCGCTGGACGTCGATGGAGCGGATGGCGTCCATGCCCACGCTGCCCAGGTCTTCGCCGAGGGCCAGATCGAGGCCCAGCTTGACCAGTGGCTGAAGGAGGTCGCCGGGAACGCGCACCGGGCCCGCTTTCAAGTCGCCGACCCGCAATCCCGTCTCCGAGGTGGCGAGCGACAGGCTGAGGTTCAGGTAGCGGCCCCGCGGGTTCGGCGGCAACTGGACGGTGGTCACCAGGGTCACGGCGGAGGGCTCGGCGTCCACCCGGCCGCCGAATCCGGGCACCCCGCGGGCGGCGAAGGCGAGGAGCCCGTTGAGGTCCTGGCGCGACACCGACAGGGTGTGGACGCGCTCGCTCCGCTCCAGGCTGTGCTTGAAGCGGTGCAGCAGCGCGCGCGCCCGGGCGGCGGCCTCGGCGTCGACCAAAGGCACCTTGCCGACCGCCGGCTGCTGCTCCACGGCCGCCCAAAGAAACGCCGCCGGGATGCCGAAGAAGAACCCGACGATGATGAACAGGATCAGCAGACGGCGCATGCGGTCCCCTTTTCCGTGGGTTGACCCCCGGCCGGGGCCGACGGGACGCCGGCGCCTAGTATTTACGGATCAGGCCGACCAGTCGACCCTGAACCTGAACCTGATCAGGCCCGAAGATGCGGGTCTCGTAAGCCTTGTTGGCGGGCTCGAGGGCGACCGAATGTCCCTTGCGGCGCAGGCGCTTAAGGGTGACCTCCTCGTTGTCCACCAGGGCCACCACGATGCTGCCGTTCTCGGCGGTGTCGCAGCTCCGCACCACCACCGTGTCGCCATCGCGGATCCCCGCCTCGACCATGGAATCGCCGTCCACCTCCAGGGCGAAGTGCTCGCCGGTGCCGAGCAGGCTGGCCGGCACGTCCACCATGTGGGAATGGTCGCGCAGGGCCTCGATGGGGGTGCCGGCGGCGATGCGGCCGTAGAGCGGAAGCTGCACGGCCTCGGAGTCGGCGGGCACGGGCGTGCCGGGCATCTTGAAGTCGCCCTGGATGACGTTGGGGGCGAAGCCGTTGGCGGCGGCCCCGCGGCGCGGGGGCCGGCCCTTGGTCGGCTTGGCGGCCGTCGCGGCGATGTTCTCCGGCAGGCGGAGAACCTCCAGCGCACGGGCACGGTGGGGCAGGCGGCGGATGAAGCCGCGCTCCTCCAACCCGGTGATCAGCCGATGGATGCCGGACTTGGAGCGCAGCCCCAGGGCATCCTTCATCTCGTCGAAGGAGGGCGAGACCCCGGTGTCGCGCAGACGCGAGTCGATCAGCACCAGCAGCTCATACTGTTTTCGCGTCAACATGGTCGGTTCCTGCTTCCTTTCCGACCGGGGAGGGGCTTGGCGGTCGACCCCGCTCCCCGCACAACATATGGAACAAAAGAAAAACGTCCATACATGTTCTAGTTTGGTTCTCGTCCCGCGTCAACCCCTCTTTTGCCGCTCTCTTTTTTGTATCGGGGGCGCCGCGCCGCGGCCCATGATCCCTGTCATGGTCTGCGCTGGGGACCACGGCCGTATGGCGAGCACGGTCGTGCCGTCGGTCGCCATGGCGATGGTTGCCGGCTGCACAGAGCCGGTGCGGGACCGGGCCGCTAAACGGAGACCCGGCCCTCGCGCAGGCGGATGATCTCGACCCTTTCCCCGGCCCGCGCCGGCGGCGCATGGGGCGGCCGCACCACCAGGCAGTCGGCGGCGGCGAACAGGGCCATCATGGCGCTGTCCTGGCGCTCGAAGGGGGTGGCGACGGCCTCGCCGTCGGCATCGATGACAAGCGCAGCCCGGAGATAGTCCTGGCGCTGGTCGTTGGCCGCCAGGTCGCGGCCCAGGCGGGCGGTCTCGGGCGGCGCGTCGTCACCGGCAGACAGGCCCAGCATGGTCTCCATGGCCGGCTTGAGGAAGATCACGCTGGTGACCCCGACGGACACCGGATTGCCCGGCAGTCCGAGCACCGGGACCTCGGCGAGGCGCCCGAAGATCAGCGGCTTTCCGGGCCGCATGGCGACCTTGTAGAAGGTGAGGTCCAGACCCGACCCGCCGAGGACCTTGCGCACCAGGTCGTAATCGCCCACCGAGGCGCCGCCGATGGTGACCAGCAGGTCAGCGCCCCGCGCCCCGGCCACGGCGGCGGCCAGGGACTCCTCGTCGTCACCGGCGATGCCCAGGTTCAGCGGCTCGCCGCCGAGGGCGGTAACATAGGCGCCCAGGGCCAGGCTGTTGGAGCTGACGATTTGATGGGGCCCCATGGGCTCGCCGGGCATGACCACCTCGTCGCCGGTGGCCAGGATGGCGACCCGCGGCCGTCGGCGCACCTTGAGCCAGGGCGCGTTCATGGACGCGGCGAGGCCGATGTCGCGGCCGGTGAGCACGGTGCCGGCGGTGAGCAGCACGTCGCCGGCCCGGAAGTCCATGCCGGCGGCGCGGATGAAGCGGCCGGCGGTCACCGGTTGGTTGAGGGTGATGCGGTCGCCGTCGGCCTCGGTGTTCTCCTGCATCTCGACCGCGTCGGCACCGTCCGGCAGCGGGGCGCCGGTGAAAATGCGGACCGTCTCGCCGGCACCCACCGTGCCGGGGAACCCGGCGCCGGCGGCCGATTCGCCGACCAGCCGCAAGGTGGCGGGCGCCGTGCCCACATCGGCGGCGCGCACCGCGTACCCGTCCATGGAGGAGACGGCGGCCGGCGGATGGCTGACCCGGGCCGCCAAGTCCTCGGCCAGCACCCGGCCCAGGGCCTCGCCCACCGCCACCTGCTCGGCGGCCAGGGTTTGGAACCCGGACACCACCCGCGCCACCGCCTCCGCGACGGGGATCATCGATGGCGCTGCCATCAATCGGCCTGAAAGGTGCCGGACTTGCCGCCGGCCTTGTGGACCAGCCGGATGTGGGTGATGCGCATGCCCCGGTCCACCGCCTTGCACATGTCGTAGACGGTGAGCGCGGCCACGGTGACGGCCGTCAACGCCTCCATCTCGACGCCGGTGCGTCCGGCGAGGCGGCAGGTGGCGGTGATGTCGATGGCGTTGCGGGCGTCGTCCGGCGTCAACGTCACCTCGACCGATGTCAGGGTCAGCGGGTGACACAGGGGCACCAGGTCGGGCGTGCGTTTGGCGCCCATGATCCCGGCCAACTGGGCGACGCTCAGCACGTCGCCTTTCTTCGCCGTGCCGCCGCGGATCATGGCCAGGGTCTCGGGCTGCATGAGCACCGACCCCTTGGCGGTGGCCGTGCGCTCGGTGACGTCCTTGTCCGAGACGTCGACCATGACCGCGTTGCCCTCGGCGTCCAGGTGGGTGAGCTTCGCCATGCCGGTCAGACCGTCGCCGCCGGCGCCGGCTGGGGTTCCAGCAAAGCCCGGGTCGCCGCCTCCACGTCGTCGTGACGCATCAGGGACTCGCCGATCAGGAACCCGTCGGCGCCGGCCCGCGACAGGCGGGCGAGGTCCTCGGGTCCCGCCAGGCCGCTTTCGCTGATCAGCATGCGATCCGGCGGCACCATGGGTGCCAGGGCCTCGGTGGTCGCGATGTCCACGCTCAGGGTCCGCAGGTCGCGGTTGTTGACCCCGATCAGGCGGGCGTCCAGATGCAGGGCCCGCTCCATCTCGGCGCGATCGTGGACCTCCACCAGGACGTCCATGCCCCATTGGCGGGCCGCCGCCTCCAGCTCCCGGGCCTGGTCGTCGGTGAGCGCCGCCATGATCAGCAGCACGCAGTCGGCGCCCAGGACGCGGGCCTCGGCGATCTGGTAGGGGTCCAGCATGAAGTCCTTGCGCAGCACCGGCAGCGGCACCGCCGCCCGCGCCGCCAACAGGTGCTCGTCGGCCCCCTGGAAATAGGGCTCGTCGGTGAGGACCGACAGGCAGGCCGCGCCGGCCGCCGCATAGGCCCGGGCCAGGGTGGCCGGGTCGAAGTCGGCGCGGATCAGCCCTTTCGACGGCGATGCGCGTTTGATCTCCGCGATCAGGCCGTAACGGCCCTCGGCGTCGGCCGCCACCAAGCTGTCGGCAAAGCCGCGCGGCGGCGAGGCGTCCCGTGCCGCCGCCTCGACGTCGGCCGGAGACCGCTCCGCCCGGCGGCGCGCCACGTGCTGGCGTTTGTCGGCGCAGATGCGGGCGAGCACGTCGCTCATGGGGCTATCCTGCCGTCGCTTCCTCGGTTGCCGGGATCTCGGTGTTGGTGATGGCGACCAGGGTCTCCAGAGCCGTCCGCGCCTTGCCCTGGTCGATGGCGGCGGCGGCCTGGGACACCCCGTCGGCCAGATTGGAGGCGGTGCCGGCCACCATCAGGGAGGCGGCAGCATTGAACAGGACCACGTCGCGGAACGGCCCGGCCTTGCCGTCCAGCAGGTCGCGCATGGCCTGGGCGTTGTTTTCAGGCGTGCCACCCTTGAGGTCCTCGGGCCGCGCGACCGGCAGCCCGGCATCCGCCGGGGTGACGTCGAACAGGCTGACGTCGCCATCCTTGAGCTCGGCCACGTGGGTGGGACCGGTGGTGGTCAGCTCGTCGAGGCCGTCGGCGCCGTGCACCACCCACGCCCGCTCGCACCCCAGGTTGCCCAGCACCCGGGCCATGGGGTCGATCCACTCGCGGGCGAAGGCGCCGGTGAACTGGCGCTTGACCCCGGCCGGATTGGACAGGGGGCCGAGAAGGTTGAAGATGGTGCGGGTGCCCAGCTCCACCCGCGGCCCGCCCACGTGGCGCATGGCGCTGTGGTGCCGCGGTGCCATCAGGAACCCGAAGCGGGCCTCGCGGATGGCGCGCTCGACCAGGGTCATGTCGGCGTCCAGGTTGACGCCCAGCGCGGTCAGCACGTCGGCGGAACCGGACTTGGACGACAGGGCCCGGTTGCCGTGCTTGGCCACCGGCACGCCGCAGCCGGCCACGACCAGGGCGGCGCCGGTGGAGATGTTGTAGGTGCCCGAGGCGTCGCCGCCGGTGCCGACGATGTCGATGGCGCCGTCGGGGGCGGCCACGTGCAGGGCCTTGGCCCGCATGGTGCGGACGGCGCCTGTGATCTCCGCCACGGTCTCGCCGCGCACCCTCAGGGCCATCAGGAAGGCGCCGATCTGGGCCGGGGTGGCGTTGCCGGTCATGATGATGTCGAAGGCCTGCTCGGCCTCCGCCTCGCTCAGGGTGGCGCCGGTCGCCACCTTGGCCAGGAGCGCCTTCATGTCGGTCATGGGCTCGCTCATGCCGCGATCTTTCTGTTGGTTGCCAGGTCGAGGAAGTTGCGCAGGAGGTCGTGGCCGTGCTCGGAGGCGATGCTTTCCGGATGGAACTGGACGCCGTAGACGGGCAGCTCCCGGTGGGCCAGCCCCTGGATCACCCCGTCCTCGCTCTCGGCGGTCACCTCGAGGCAATCGGGAAGGTCCTCGGCAGCCACCATCAGCGAATGGTAGCGGGTGGCCGTGAAGGGGTCGGGCAGGCCCGCGAACACGTCGCTGCCGCGATGGCGGATGGCGCTCAGCTTGCCGTGCATCGGGGCCGGGGCGCGCACCACCCGGCCGCCGAAAGCCTGGCCGATGGACTGATGGCCCAGGCACACGCCGAGGATGGGCAGGCGGCCGGCGGCCTTGGTGATCAGCTCCAGGCAGATGCCGGCGCTGTCGGGATCGCAGGGGCCGGGCGAGATGACCAGTCCTTGCGGCTCCATGGCCAGGGCCTCGTCGGCGCTCAGCACGTCGTTGCGCCGCACCTCGATCTCGGCGCCGAGCTCTCCCAGGAAATGCAGGAGGTTGTAGGTGAAGCTGTCGTAGTTGTCGATGAGAAGAAACATTTCAAAGCGATACGCGGCTTTCTTCAGGCAGCGTAGGAATCAAGGTGGCTGCCGGCCGTGGAAAGGTGTGTGAGAATGCAAGGCCCCCCGGCGGGCGTCAAGTGCCGCCCGCAATGCGTCGAGACCGACTCGCGAAAGATGACCGCGGAGGCCGCCGGAGCCGCTAAACTCGACCATCAACGATCACGGTAGGGATGCGCCCGTGTTCGAGGAACGCACGGCCGCCGGGACCACGGCCGACGTGGTGACGCAGGACGACGACGCCATCTACTGCGCCACCTGCGGGCATCTGGTCACCCGCGGGCGGTGGCGCATCCACATGAACGGCGAGCACCAGCACACGGTATTCAATCCGGCGGGGATCCTGTTCCGTCTCCTGTGCTTCAAGGAGGCGCCCGGCGTCACGGCGATCGGCGATCCCACCAGCGACTTCACCTGGTTCCGCGGCTACGACTGGCAGGTGGGGCTGTGCGCGGGCTGCGAGGCCCATCTCGGCTGGCAGTTCGCCGGCGACCAGGAGCCGCCGGTCTTCTTCGGCCTGATCAAGCCGCGGCTGTCGTCGGACAAGCGCTGACCCGCAGGTCTCACGCCAGGCGGTCGAGGGCGGCGCGGATGGCGGCCGCCGCCGCGGCCGGATCGTCGGCCCGCGCGATGGCGCCGCCGACGACCACGATGTCCACCTCCGGGTGGGCGCTCAGACGGGGGACCGTGTCCAGGTTCAGGCCGCCGGCCACGGCGAGCTGCAATCCGGGGGCCCCCTGCCGCAGGGTGCTAAGAACGTCCAGGGGCCGGCGCCCGGCGTCCTGTTCGTCGATGCCCACATGGACCAGCAGGCACCAGACGTCGAGGTCGCGGACCTTGGCCACCAGGCCGTCCAGGTCGGCGACGCCGATGGAGTCGACAGCCACGCGGCGGCCGGCGGCGCGCGCCGCCTCGGCGGCGCCGGCGATGGTCCCCCGGTCGGCGACCCCGAGGACGGCGGCCACGTCGGCCCCGGCGCCGAAGGCCAGGTCCGCCTCCAGGAAACCGGTGTCCATGGTCTTCATGTCGGCGACCACGTCCTTGTCGGGGAAGCGGTCCTTGAGCCGGGTGACGGCGGCCAAGCCGGCTGCCTTGATCAGCGGCGTTCCCGCTTCCAGCAGGTCCACGTGGGGCGCCGCCCGGTCGGCGACGGCCAGGGCCTCGGCCAGATCGGTGAAATCGAGGGCCAGCTGCAGGCGGGGAGGGGAGGGGCGCATGATCCACCCGACGCGGTTGACGGGACCGGGGCCGTCATCCTAACACGGAGACGTCGTCCAGACCTGAACGGAAGGGGCCGGATCCCATGCGCGCACCAACCTTTCTGTTCCTCGCCGTCGCCGCCGGCAGCGCCATGGCCGGCGAGGTGGACGTGGTCGACGCCGAGGCGCGGCCGGCCGGCAACGGGACGTGGCGCTTCTCCGCCACCCTGCGCCACGCCGACACGGGCTGGGACCACTACGCCGACCGCTGGGAGGTGGTGGCGCCGGACGGCACCGTGCTCGGCGTCCGCGAGCTGGCCCATCCCCATGTGAACGAGCAGCCCTTCACCCGCAGCCTTTCGGGGGTCCGCATTCCTCAGGGGGTCAAGCGGGTGACCGTCCGTGCCCGCGACAGCGTGCACGGGTTCGGCGGCCGCGCGGTCACCGTCGATCTGCCGGAGCGTTGAGGGGCCCCTCTGAGGGGTCAGAAGCAGCCGGTCACGAAGTTCGCGGAGTCGACCAGCACCACCATGTAGGCGTCGTGCAGGGCGCGTACGAGGTCGCCGGCCAGGGCCCTTGCCTGCGGCAGTGCGACCACGGCGCCGAGCGCCAGGGCGGTGGCGAAAAGCGCTTTCCTCATGGCCTGACTATAGCCGTAGGCTGGTCTACTGGCCAGCGCGCCGGTCGACGGACCGGGAGATGTCGCGGGCCACGTCGGCCTCGCCGGCGCCGGACACGAAGGCCTGGTGGATGGCCTCCGAGAGCTCGGGCAGCAGCTTGATGTCCTTGGGGTCGGGGTCCTGGGGCGACTGCCGCATGCCGGTGGCCAGGGTCTGCATGGACTGGCACAGGCCGCCCACATGGTCGAACCGCGTCCCTTTGAGGCGGCGGCCGATGTCTTCGGACACGTACTGGAGGCGGTCGAGCAGGGCGATGGTCTCGTCGTCGACGGCGCCCGAGTCATAGCGGGGCAGGATGCGGTCCACCAGGTAGGCGATCTGGAAGGCGTGACGCTCCATCTTCTGCTCGTTGATCAGCGCCGCCGCTTGGTCGATCTGCTGCTGCAGCGCCTCCGCCGGCGGCTCCCCGGTGGCCCGGGCCTTCAGCGGATTGGGAACCTCGATGAGGGGGATCTCCTGGGAGCCGGGCCGCGGCGCCGCCCGGCGGTTGGGGCCGATGTAGTCGGTGGTGACGACGAACTCCTGGCGCTTGTCGACCAGCCCCTCGATCCGCTTGAACAGCGCTCCCGGGGAGACCGGCTTGGCCAGCAGATCGTCGGAGCCGGAGTCGATGATGCGGGCCACCTTCTCGGTGGTCGGCGTGTCCACCATCGTGATCAGCACGACGAACGGGTGGACGCTGGTTTCCCGGTGGCGCACGCCGTGAAAGAAGGCGCACACGTCGCCGCTCTCGTCGGCCATGTCACCGTCGCAGACGATCAGGTCCACGTTGCCCGATTCGACGGCCTCGCGTACGCCGGCAAGGCGGGCGAACTCCGAGACGTTGCGGAATCCGAACTGATTGAGGGCGGTGCGCAGCCCCTGGCGCACCATGGCGCTGGGTTCGCCGACGACCAGGCGAACGGCGTCGTAGCGGTACTTGTCCATGGGCGCCCCGATCCTTCCGCCGCCGCGGACCGCAACGACGTTAACACACGGACTCCCGGGCGGCCACCCGAAGGCCGCCGCCCCGGCCCGGTACCCGGCCCGCAACGACGGCGCTTCGCGAGTCGGTTCGAAGGCGCGCCGGTATCAGTAGCGGCCCAGCTCGACGTTGCCGACGGCCAGCAGCTTGGAGGTCTCCGATTCCGACTTGGCCTTGTAGACCGCCTTGACCTCGGCGAAGTAGGCGTTGCCCTTGCCGCCGGAGCATGGCGGCAGGTAGCCGGCGGTGGCGTAGCTGCCGGTGGCGCGGGAATCGGCCTCGACGAACGCCCCCTCGGGCATGCGGCTGGTTTCCCCGGGCACCGACGGCAGCCGCACCTGGCCCGAGGTCGACACCCAGAACCCGATCTTGCCGTGGCCGCCGTCGTAGCTCAGCGGCGGATAATTGCGGTCGTTGTATTCGATGATGACGGCGTTGGTGCCGTCCGGAACCCCGTCGACGACGAGCGCCGGCGTCGCCCCCTTGCCGCCGAACTTGGAGCACTGCTGGCCCTTGGGCAGGGTCTTGCCGTCCCAGCCCGGGTCGGCGAAGGACACGGTGAGGTTCGGAAGCTTGTCGGACACCGGCTCGTAGCCGGCCTGGCACCCCGCCAACAGCAGGACGCCGGCTGCCGCCATCAGCGGAACCGCGGTGGCTTTGCGCATGGTCATGACCCCCCTCGAGGAAACACGCCTTCGGGTTGAATAGGACGGTATCATGCCGCCGATTACCCGGCCGCGCCACCCCCGAACACCAGGCTGCGCACCGATTCGAAGTAGACCCTCTGACCGACCAGCAGGATATCGTTGTGGCCGGCCCCGGGAATCTCGATGAGGGTCTTGTCGGCGGCACCGGCATGCCCGTGCAGGGCGCGGCCGTCCTCGACCGGGATGATCCAGTCCTCCAGGCCGTGGAGGACGAGCGTGGGGACGGCGGTGCCGGCGATCTTCTCCAGGTTGCCGAACCCGTCCCGCGCCTCGTCGCCGTCCAGGGGCCGGCCGCCCAAGCGGGCGATCAGCTCCAGGGTATGGGCGAACCCGCTTTCGATGATCAGGCCGGCGATGGCGTCGCCGGCGCGGCTGGCGATCTCCAGGGCCGACGCGCTGCCCAGGGACCGGCCCATGACGAACAGCGGCACGTCGGCGGCGATGCCCTCGGCGGCGAGCACCTCGCGGGTGCGGTCGTAGATGACGCCGGCGTCCGCGATCAGGGTGGAGGCGGTGGGCCAGCCGTCGCTGGTGCCATAGCCGCGGAAGTCCATGACCAGCAGGCTGATGCCGAGCCCCGTATAGAGGTGGGAGAGGTAGTCGTAATCCGACGCGATCTCGCCGTTGCCGTGGAAGTACAGGATCACCGGCGCCTCCGGGCCGGCCGGGAACAGCCGGCCGCCGACGGCGACGTCGTGATCGACGCGGACGCTGACCGGCCGCACGGTGGCCGAGGGCTCGGGCACGAAGGCATCGCGCCGCGGAAAGAACAGGACGTTGACCGCCTCCGGGCTGTCCAGCAGGTCGTAGGTTCGCGAGGCCATGGCGTCTCCCCCGTCGGTGGTCCCGGCGCCGACCATGCCCCGAATCGCGGCCCGTTCCAAGGGATTGATGGACGAAAAAGGCCCCGCCGGGGGGCGGGGCCTTGTCTCGGTGGACCTTACGGCGGTCAGGACGAGTAGTACATCTGGAACTCCACCGGGTGCGGCGTGTGCTCGAAGTTGTAGACCTCCTCCCACTTGAGTTCCATGTAGCCGTCGATCGCGTCGTCGGTGAACACGTCGCCCTTCTTCAGGAACTCGCGGTCCGCATCCAGGGCGTCCAGGGCCTCGCGCAGCGAGCCGCAGACGGTGGGCACGTCCTGCAGCTCCTCCGGCGGCAAGTCGTAGAGGTTCTTGTCCATGGCATCGCCCGGGTGGATCTTGTTCTGGATGCCGTCCAGGCCAGCCATCATCATCGCCGCGAAGGCCAGATACGGGTTGGCCGTGGGGTCGGGATAGCGCACCTCGACCCGCTTGCCCTTGGGTGAGGTGGAAAACGGTATGCGGCAAGACGCCGACCGGTTGCGCGCCGAATAGGCCAGCAGCACCGGCGCCTCGAAGCCTGGGATCAGGCGCTTGTAGCTGTTGGTGGAGGGATTGGTGAAGGCGTTGAGGGCCTTGGCGTGGCGGATCACGCCGCCGATGTAGAACAGCGCCGTGTCGGACAGGTCCGCGTATCCCGAACCGGCAAATGTCGGGTTGCCGTCCTTCCAGATGGACTGGTGGGTGTGCATGCCGGAGCCGTTGTCGTTGATGACCGGCTTGGGCATGAAGGTGGCCGTCTTTCCATAAGAGTGGGCCACCATGTGGACGCAGTACTTGTAGATCTGAAGGTTGTCCGCAGACCGCACCAGCGTATCGAATGCGAGGCCCAACTCGGCCTGGCTGGGGGCCACTTCATGATGGTGCTTGTCCATGACCAGCCCCATCTCCTTCATCACCGAAACCATCTCGGCCCGCAGGTCGGACGCCGAATCCACCGGTGGAACGGGGAAATACCCGCCCTTGGGCGGCGGCCGATGGCCGACATTGCCCTCGGCCAGGATCTTGCCCGACACGTAGGGGCCTTCATCGGACTCGAACTCGTAGAACACGTTGTTCATGGAGACGTTGAAACGGACGTCGTCGAACACGAAGAACTCGGCCTCCGGCCCGAAGTAGGCGGTATCGCCGATGCCGGTGCTGCCCAGGTAGGCCTCGGCGCGCTTGGCCAGCGACCGCGGGTCGCGGCCGTAGGCCTGGCCGGTGGTCGGTTCCATCACGTCGCAGAACAGGATCAGGGACGACTGGGCCGAGAACGGGTCCATCACGGCGCTGGTGGCATCGGGCAGCAGGGCCATGTCGGATTCGTTGATCGCCTTCCAGCCGGCGATGGACGAGCCGTCGAACATGATGCCGTCGGCGAAGGCGTCGTCATCGATGAACTCGGACGTCATGGTCAGGTGCTGCCACTTGCCGCGCGGGTCGGTGAATCGCAGGTCGACGTACTGGACGTCGTTCTCGGAAATCACCTTGAGGACGTCTGCTGGAGAAGTGCACTTCAATGACATCGATGGGGTTCCTTTTGTCTTGGCGTGACGTGATGGAGAAACGAATGGACGGACGGGGCCGAGCCGGGACGGCCGCCGCTCATATGGCCTCGGCGCCCCGTTCGCCGGTGCGCACGCGGATGGCGTCCTCGACGGTGGAGATGAAGATCTTGCCGTCGCCGATGCGCCCGGTCTGGGCCGCCTGCTGGATGGCTTCGACGGCCTGCTCGAGGAGGCCGTCGTCGACCACCACCTCGATCTTCACCTTGGGCAGGAAGTCGACCACGTATTCGGCGCCGCGGTACAGCTCGGTATGTCCCTTCTGGCGGCCGAAGCCCTTGGCTTCGAGCACGGTGATGCCCTGCAGGCCGACGTCGTGAAGGGCCTCCTTCACCTCGTCGAGCTTGAAGGGCTTGATGATGGCTTCGATCTTTTTCATGAACTTGCGCCTTTCCGCTTTCCCTGTTCGGGCCGGGTCCTCCCGGCACCCGGCCGCCGCGGTCGGCCGAGCCGGTCACGGCGCTCAAAGCACAGGGCGTGCCAACCGGCCGTCGCCCGGCCCGCAACGCGGCAGTTCCCCGCTCGTCCGCCGGTTTGCACATCCATGGCCGGGTGAAAGCGGGCGGCCGTCGCCCAATAACTATGCAAATGCCCAATTGACAGGCACCCTGACCGGTGGTTGGGGCACGGCGGGGCCTGTGCTACAGAAGTGGCGCACCTGACGGACGGGAGCCCCATGAAGCCCGCCAATCCCATTCTGTCCGAGTATGGCACCACTGTGTTCACGGTGATGAGCGCGCTGGCCGTCGAGCACGGGGCCATCAACCTGGGCCAGGGCTTCCCCGACGAGGACGGCCCGGAGGACGTGCGCCGTGCCGCCGCCGCCGCGGTCACCGACGGCCCCAACCAGTACCCGCCTATGATGGGGCTGCCGGAGCTGCGCCGGGCGGTGGCCGAGCACAACGGCCGGTTCTACGGCCTCGACGTGGACTGGCAGCAGGAGGTGATGGTCACCTCCGGCGCCACCGAGGCCTTGGCCGCCTGTTTTCTCGGCCTGCTCGAGCCCGGGGACGAGGTGGTTCTGATCGAGCCCCTGTACGATTCCTACCTGCCCATGGTGCGGCGCGCCGGCGCCGTGCCGCGGCTGGTGCGCATGGAGCCGCCCGACTGGGCTTTGCCGCGCGAGGCGCTGGCGGCGGCGTTTTCGGCCCGCACCAAGCTGGTGGTCGTGAACTCCCCCCACAACCCCGCCGGCAAGGTGTTCGACGCCGACGAGCTGGCATTCATCGCCGAGCTGGTCCTGGCCCACGACGCGGTCGCGGTCTGTGACGAGGTGTACGAGCATCTGGTGTTCGACGGCGGCGCCCACGTGCCGCTGATGACCCTGCCCGGCATGCGCGGGCGTTGCCTGCGCATCGGCTCGGCCGGCAAGACCTTCTCCATGACCGGCTGGAAGGTGGGCTACGTGACGGCGGCGCCGGCGTTGCTGACCGCCGCCGCCAAGGCCCATCAGTTCCTCACCTTCACGACGCCGCCCCACCTGCAGACGGCGGTGGCCTACGGCCTGGCCAAGGAGGACCGGTATTTCGGCGCCCTCGCCGGCGCCATGCAGGCCAAACGGGACCGGCTGGCCGCGGGCCTGGACTCCTGCGGGCTCGACGTGCTGCCCAGTGCCGGAACCTATTTCCTCACCGTGGATTTCCGCCCCGTGGGGTTCAACGGCGACGACGTCGCCTTCTGCCGGCACATCACCGTCGAGGCCGGGGTGACGGCGGTCCCCGTCAGCGCCTTCTACCAGGACGGGGACGTGGACCACTTCGCCCGCTTCTGCGTCTGCAAGCGGGACGAGGTCCTGGACGAGGCGGTGGCGCGGCTGGCCCGGCATTTCGCCGGCCCGTGAGGCCGGGCCGCCGACGGTGCCGCCCTTGACGGCTCCGCCGGCTTGGCGCTACACAGGGCGCTCCCCGTGGCGGGAGTAGCTCAGTCGGTTAGAGCACTTGGTTGTGGTCCAAGGGGTCGTGGGTTCGAATCCCATCTCTCGCCCCATTTCCCTCCCTGACGGCCCCGCCGAACCGCCGGCCCATCGGACAGAGGTGCGTTGTTTCCGACACCGGCGTCGCGGGCCTCGCGGCGGTGGGCGTTTAATCGGTGATTTGCCGGAACCACCGTGCGTTTTTGGGTTTTGGCGGCGCCCGAATTCTTCTATGATCGGCCGGTCACTGAATGACGTCGCAGATGGTCGGCTGTTGTTCAACCTACGGTGGGTCTTGAACGACGACGTCACGACAAACTGGGCACCTTCCCTGGGTCATGACGGGCTTGAGCGAGAAATTCGACGAGCGGATACATCTCGGTGACGGGCATCCGTTGGCGGCGCGTCCCCCTGTGAGCGAGCGCGTGCTCGACGTGATCGCCGCCTTGACCATCCTGGTCTTCACGCTGCCATTGACCGTCGCGGCGGGGATCGCATTGATGATCGCCGGCGGCGGCCATGCGTTCGAACGGCGGGACCGCATGGGCGTTGGCGGGCATCCCTGCCGGGGCCTCTATTTCAAGTGCATCCGTGACGACCGCTTCACCGCGCCGGGCCGATGGGTCCATGCGCTCCGCATTGACCACATCCCTCTGTGCATCAATGTCATTGCCGGCGACCTGTCCTTCTTCGGGTCGCGCTCGGCACATCCGTTCCGGGAAGCCGACGGATCGCCCGACGAGAGCCGCTGACACCGGCGCGGCGGTGTTCTGCCCTCCGCGGCAATGGCCCTCTACCTTGGGGGGGAGCGGTCAGGCGCCGCTGTCGCCCTTGGCCTGGTCGCGCCGGGCCCTGAGCCAGCGGGGGAACAGGATGTTGCGCTGGGGTCCCCGGTCCATCACGTACTCGAAGCCACGCTGGTAGTAGAACGGCTTGAAATAGCCGGGCAGACGGAAGACCTCCTTGCCGTCGGCGCCGAAGAACACGGTGGTGGGCGAGAAGTTGATGCGCATCTTCTGCGCATAGGCCCCTTCGCTCAGGACCTCGCCGTCGAAATCGGTGACCTCCATGTCACCGTACATGTTGATCTGGAGGACGTCGAAGTTGGCGGTGATGGTGGCGACCAGATCGGGACGGGCGAAGTTGACCTCATGCAGGCGCTTGCAGGCGCCGCAGCCGATCTGCTCGAACACGATGACCAGGCCCTTGCCCTTCGCTTCGGCTTCCGCCAGGTCGCCGGCCAGCTCGAGGAAGGTGTCCGACTTCATC
This sequence comes from Rhodospirillales bacterium, assembly GCA_028277795.1. Lineage (GTDB taxonomy): Bacteria > Pseudomonadota > Alphaproteobacteria > Rhodospirillales > JANQFP01 > JANQFP01. Next base: position 26,695 of record JANQFP010000242.1, on the reverse strand, counting down.
CACGGCTGGGTGTGGATGCCGTCGTCACGCAGCACCGCCTCCCCGGCCCGACCCGGGGTGGCCAGCGCCGTTACGGCGGCCAGCAGAACCAGCGCCAATCCTCGGCGGACCATCGGCGCAGCCTCCCTTGCGTTCTTCATTGCCGGCCACGATACCACGGGGCCTGGAGTGGTTCAAACGGGGCGGCCCGAACGACCGGCGGGGGTCCGAAGACCCCCGCCATACGCGTCTCGGTGAGGTTGGGGTCTAGCCCCAGATGTCGGTGCTGATGTTGGCGAGCCAACCCCACGCATACTTGGCTTCCTGCTTGCGCACGTCGGCGCTGGCCCCCATCGGGCTGAGGCCGCCGGAGCCCTTCATCTTGGTGTACTTCTTGCTGTCTTCCGTCAGATGGTAGGTGGCATTCACCGACATGCCGTGGGAGGGTGTGATCAGGCTGTAGCAGGTGTTGGAGGTGTGTGCCGTGCTCACCGGATCACCGTTGAGCAGGCTGACCACCGCCAATGCGCACGCCTTGGCCTCCGTGTTGCCGGCGTTGCCCGACTTGGGCATGCCGGGCACGATGGCCGCGTCGCCAATCACGTGGATGTCCTTGTGGATCGTGGACTCGAAGGTCTGCAGGTTGACCGGGCACCACCCCGACTTGTCGGTGAGACCCGCCGCGGCTGCGATGCCGCCGGCCTTCTGCTTCGGCGGGATGAAGTTGAGCACGTCCGCCTTGTGCCAGCCGAAATCGGTGCGCACCCGCTTACCCTTGGCGTCGACCTCGAGGACCGCGCCGTCGTTGGCCTTGGACACCCACTCGATGTAGCCCTTGTAGTGCATATTCCAGCCTTCAGTGAACAAGCCCTGCTTGGAGAACTTGTCCTTGGGGTCCATGACGATGACTTTGGACCGCGGCTTCTTGGTCTTCAGGTAGAACCCGATGAGGCTGGCGCGCTCGTACGGACCCGGCGGACAGCGGTAGGGGTTGGTGGGCGGCGAGATGATGACCACGCCACCATCGTCCATGGCCTCCAACTGCTTGCGCAGGAGAACGGTCTGCGGACCCGCCTTCCAGGCGTGCGGCACCATGTCTTCGTGCTGGGACGCCACATAACCGGGGAAATCGTTGAAATCGATGCCGGGAGCGACGATCAGGCGATCGTACGCGATGGACTGGCCGCCCTTGGTGGTGACCGTCTTCTTGGCCGGGTCGACCGCGGTCGCCATGTCGTGGACCACGTTGACCTTGTGGTCGTTCTTCATGGCGGTGTAGTCGAAGGTGATCTTCGCCATGTCGCCGAATCCGCCGAGCACGGTGTTGCTGAGCGGGCAGCTCACGTACTTCTGTTTCGGCTCGATCAGCGTCACGTCGATGCTGGAATCCCAGGTCTTGACGTACTTGGCGGCCGTGGCACCGGCATAGCCGCCGCCGATCACCACCACCCGGGCGCCCGAGCCCTTGCCCATCTGCGCACAGCCGGCGAGGGACAGAGCTGAGATCGCACCGGTGGCGCCGGCGATCTGCAGGAAGTCTCTCCGTGTCGATTTGGTCATTGAACGCGTCCCCCAGTTTATTTGTTCAGTGCCTCGATGTGTGCCGCCAGGGCCATCAGCTCGGCGTCCGAAAAGCCCTTGGCGATGCGGCCCATGATGGTCGATGCCTTGCCCTCGCGGAACTCCTTCATTTTCTTGACCATCTTGTCCGCCGAGATGTCGTTGATCTCGTCGATATGCCCCTGTGACTCACCGGCTGGACCATGGCAGTTGAAGCAGCCGGCCGCCAACAAGCGGGCGTCGGCAACCGCCATCTTCTTTTCCATGCTTTGGGCCGGCATGGCGAATACCGTCAGCGCCGCACCCACGCCGACCGCCATAGGGATTGCGAATTTCCGTAGCATGCGTGTCCCTCCCTTAAATGCTCCACGGATGTTCTTAATAAAAGTTGCGGTACGGTAACACGACTTCGACAATTTCAAAAAACCTTTATCGCGGATAACACAAGACGATTTTTTACCACGGCTTCCATCACGGCCGGCCGGGTCCGGACGCGTCGTCGCGTGCAATTTTTCCAAACAACACCGTGCCGTCGTCCATACCGGCCACCGGCGGATTCAGCCGCCGTCTTGCCGACCGGGCCCCTTTGGCGGTATTGGTAAAGCAAAACAAGATTGGGGGACCCGTCGGTGAGGGGCATGGCCGGGGATGGCACCGCCGGGTTGGGGAGAACGTATCTCGTTCCATGACCAGGATGAGTCGCGGTGCGTCCCACCGGCGACGATTCGTTCTGGGCGCGAGGCCATCGGCGGAGAGCGGCACATGAGACGACGCCGGTTCCTGTGGCTGTGCAGCGGCTGGCTGGCGTTCCCTTCGCTGGAGGACCGCCCGCCGCACATCCTGCCGCCGGCCGGACCGCTGCCCGAGGAGGGGCTCAAGCGGTTCACCCAGGCCAAGATCGTGGGCCCCGACGGGGCGCCGCTCAAGGCCGCCGACCTGAAGGAGGGCGTGGCCTACGTCTTCCACTACCCCTATGTGTCCACCCCGTGCCTGCTCATCGACGTCGGCATTCCCCTGCCCACCCGGCTGGCCATGCGGACCATGGGCGGCCGTCCCTACGTGTGGCCGGGAGGCGTCGGCCCCAAGCGCTCGATCGTCGCGTATTCCGGGATCTGCAGCCATCTGATGAGCCACCCCAACCGGCTCAACAGCTTCGTCAACTACTATCATCGGGTCAGCCGTCTGGCCAATCGCGGCAAGGTCATCTCCTGCTGCGCCCACGGCAGCGTCTTCGATGCGGCCGCCGGCGGCGCCCCCATCCGCGGACAGACCCCGCAGCCGCTGCTCACCATCGCCCTCGAACACAACGAGCGCACGGACGTCATCAAGGCCGTCGGTCTCTACGGCGAAAGCCTGATCCTGCGGCAGTTCTTCAACCTGTTTCGCCGCGACCTGCGCCGGCGATACGGCCGCGGCGAGGCGATCAAGGAGGTCCCCGGGGTCACCGAAGCCATCCCCATGCAGGCCTTCACCTCCCAGCGGGTCTCCTGCTGAGGTCCCACGCGCCCCTCCATTCCGCCGCCCTTTTCAAGCCGCCGGCCGCACGCTAATGATGGGAATGCCGGGGCGACCCCTGCAGCGCGGGCCGGCCCGCAACGGGGCCGTGACGCGCGGGAGCCGAATCCGCTGATGAGCGAGGCGCAGTACAAACCCATCGACATCGTCGTCGCCGACAAGAACCCGCTGGTCCAGGCGGGCCTTGCGCAGCTCCTGGCGGGCGACAGCCGGTTCACCCTGCTGGCCACGGCGGCGGACGGCGAGCGGTTCCTCGAGGCCATCGACCGCTTGGTGTTCGACGTCGGCGTCATCGGCTGGGACATGCCGTACCTGGACGGCCGCGGCGTCCTGGAGTCGTTGCGCGAGCGCCCAGCGGCCCCCCGCATCATCGTCTACACCGGCAACGCCCGCGCCGACATCCCGCGCACCGTCATGCAGCTCGGCGGCGCCGGATTCTGTGCCAAGACGGAACCGCCGGACCGCCTGCTGGAGACCATCGCCGCCGTGGCCGAGGGCAGCATGGTGTTTCCCTTCATGGACGTGCGCGAGGCCCCGGCCGACCCTCTCGGCGCCTTGACGGGCCGCGAGCTGGAGTTGCTGGCCGCCCTGTCCCGCGGTCGCACCAACGCCCAGATCGCCGGCGACCTGGACATCTCCCTCAACACCGTCAAGTTTCATTTGAAGAACCTTTACGACAAGCTCGGCGTCAACAACCGGGCCCAGGCCGTGGCCCACTACCTAAAATCCCACGTTTGATACCGCCGCGCGGGCTTTCCGACGCACCGCGATGGCGCTTCGCGCGCCGGTATGACACAGCTCACCCACCCGCGCGGGTAGGGCGGTCCCACTCCAAAGAATCTGCCTACCCGCCCGGGCGGGTATTCCATTAGGCAATTCTAATGCTATAGTTCGGCCCGGTCGCCCGGAGACGCCTTGGTGTCAACGGCGCGGGCGGGAAGACCGATGCGGGGGATAAGCGAACAATGATTGCCGGCAAGGCAAGTCCAGTCTCCATCTGCGAAGGACCCGGGTTCGTCTACGCTCTGCGTACGGTGACCGAAGCCGGGGCCCGGGCCGCCTACGAGTGGCTGGGCAGCTCGGAGCGCGGGCGCAGCGCCAAGGCGGCGACCCAGGCCATGGTCGAAGAGCTGAACAAGTTCCCCATTGCCTGCCGCGTCGTGGTCGGCGACCGCCCCGAGGGGGCCAACGGTACGGTGCGCGACCTGGACACCGGCGCCCAGGTTGGCGCCGGCGACGGAACCCGTCGTTTCGACATCGCCGTCGACCCGGCCGAAGGCACCTCCTACCTAGCCAAGGGCATGACCAACGCCATGGCGGTCATGGCGCTCACGCCCGAGGGCACCATGGCCGATCCGGGGCCGTCCTTCTATATGGACAAGTTCGTGGCGCCGCCGGCCGCCGAAGGCAAGGTGGACCCAGACGCCCCGGTCGAGGAGCGCCTGAACACCCTGAGCCGCGTCCTCGGCAAGCCCCTGCCCGAACTCACCATCTACGTGCTGGAGAAGCCGCGCCATCGCGAGTTGGTTCAACAGATCCGCCAGGCCGGCGCCAAGGTGGCGCTCTATCCGGCCGGCGACGTGGCCGGCGCGCTGATGGCGGCCATCCCGGACTCCGGCATCGACGCCCTGATGGGAACCGGCGGCACCCGGGAAGGGCTGATCGCCGCCTGCGCCATCCGGGCCATGGGCGGCGTCTACTTCAGCCGGCTCGATCCCCAGCTCGCCACCGAGAAGGCGGAAATCGAAAAGGCGGGGCTGGACACGACCGTTTGGCAGTCGGTCGACGACCTGGTGCGCACGGAGGAGATCTACTTCGTCGCCACCGGCATCGCCACCGGCCTGCTGTTCAAGGGAGTCAAACGCACCAAGACCGACGAGCGCACGGAGACCCTGCTGATTGCAGGAAATACGGGCGAGCGCCAGATCCTCACCACCCTTCACCGTCGGACAAACCCGGCCTGACGTAAAACGCGGGAGTCACATCCATGCCATTTAAACGTATCAGCAGACCCATAATCCTCGGCATTGTTGGCGATTCAGCGGCGGGAAAGACCACCCTTTCGGCCGGCATCGCCCAGGTTCTCGGACCCGATCGGACGGTGACCATCTGCACCGACGACTATCACCGCTTCGACCGCAAGCAGCGGGCCGAGAACGGCATCTCGGCGCTCGATCCGGCCGGCAACTACATCGACATCCTGGAGCAGCACATCCACCTGCTGCGCGATGGCAAGCCCATCCTCAAACCCATCTACAATCATCACGGCGGCACCCTGGATGCGCCGGAGTACGTGGAGCCCAAGGAGTACATCATCCTCGAGGGTCTGCTCGGCTACGCCACCCGCACCATGCGCGACGCCTACGACGTGAAGGTGTACCTGGAGCCCGAGGAGGACCTGCGCGTCCGCTGGAAGATCCAGCGTGACTGCGGCAAGCGCGGCTACACCCGCGAACAGGTGTTGTCGTCCCTGGAGAAGCGGGTGACCGACAGCGTCGATTTCATCCAGCCCCAGCGCACCTTCGCCGACATGGTGGTCAAGTTCTATCCGCCGGAAGGCAACGCCGAGGAGACCGGCGCCCACCTGAACGTGCGTCATACCCTGCGCCCGACCCTGCCGCACCCGGACCTGACGCCGGTGCTGGAGGCGGGGGCCAACAAGGGCCTGCGGCTCGAGCTGGCGCGCGACGTGGACGGCAAGCCGGTGGACGTGCTGGACATCGCCGGCGATATCGACGACCGGCGCGCCAAGACCATGGAAGACCTGCTGTGGAATCTGATTCCCGAGGCCCAGCATCTGCGTGAGAACCTCGGGCGGTTCACCGACGACCAGAACCAGCTGGGCATGTCCCATCCGCTCGCTTTGTCCCAGTTGCTGATCACCTACCACATGGTCAAGGCGGCGCTTGGCCACCACGCCATCTAGTCCGCGCGTCCAACCTCGAACCAGGAGAAGAACGATGCCGGCTGCCCAGCCAAAAGTCGCCAAGCGCTCCGAAACGGAGACCGGGAAGGTCCCTGTCACCCACGACGACATGGCCAACGCCATACGCTTCCTGTCCATGGACGCGATCGAGAAGGCGAAGTCCGGGCACCCCGGCGCACCGCTCGGCATGGCCGACGTGGCGACAGTGCTGTTCTCCAAGTACCTGAAGTTCGACCCGGCGGACGCCAAGTGGGACGACCGCGACCGCTTCGTGCTGTCGGCCGGTCACGGGTCCATGCTGCTGTACTCGCTCCTCTACCTGACCGGGTACGAGGACATGACCATCGACGAGATCAAGACGTTCCGCCAGCTGCACTCGAAATGCGCCGGCCACCCGGAGTACGGCGAAGCGGCGGGCATCGAGACCACCACCGGCCCCCTGGGTCAGGGCATCACCAACGCCGTCGGCATGGCGCTGGCCGAGAAGGTGCTCAACGACCGCTACGGCGACGACGTGGTCAACCACTTCACCTACGTCATCGCTGGCGACGGCTGCCTCATGGAGGGCATCAGCTACGAGGCCGTGTCCCTGGCCGGGCACCTGGGGCTAAACAAGCTGATCGTGTTCTGGGACGACAACTCCATCTCCATTGACGGCCCCACGGAGCTGACCCAGATCCACGACCACATCTCCGGCTTCCAGGCCAGTGGCTGGGACGTCCAGTGCATCAACGGCCACGACCCCAAGGCGGTCGAGGACGCCATCGAGTACGCGCGCAACTCCTGCACGCCGTCGCTGATCTGCTGCGAGACCATCATCGGCTACGGCGCCCCCACCAAAGCCGGCACCGAAGCCACCCACGGCGCGCCGCTGGGCGAGGCCGAGGTCGCCGGGGCGCGGGAAAACCTGAACTGGCCCCACGAGCCCTTCGTCGTCCCGGACAACATCCTCAACGCCTGGCGCAAGATCGGCAAGCGGTGGACCAAGGAGCGGGAGGCGTGGAAGGAGCGCCTGGACAACATCGATCCGTGGAAGCGGGCCGAGTTCAAGCGGGTCATGGCCGGCCAATTGGCGCCGGGCTGGCAGCAGGCGCTGTCCGACCTCAAGAACCGGTTCGCCAACGAGCAGCCGAAGATGCCGACCCGGCTCGCCTCGGGTGAGGCCCTGGCCATCTTCACCGCCGCCTTCCCCGAGATGATCGGCGGGTCCGCCGACCTCACCGCCTCGGTGAACACCAAGGCCCGCGGCATGAAGGACCTGTCCGCCAGCGACTTCTCCGGGCGCTACCTCCGCTACGGCGTGCGCGAGCACGCCATGGCCGGGATCATGAACGGCATCGCCCTGCACGGGGGGCTCATCCCCTACGGCGGCACCTTCCTGGTCTTCGCCGACTACATGCGGGGCTCCATGCGCCTGTCGGCGCTGATGGGACTGCGGGTGATCTACGTGCTGACCCACGATTCCATCGGCCTCGGCGAGGACGGCCCGACCCACCAGCCGGTGGAGACCCTGGCCTCCCTGCGCGCCATCCCCAACATGCACGTGCTGCGGCCGGCCGACGCCGTCGAGACCTCTGAATGCTGGGCCATCGCACTGATCCAGAACGACATCCCGACGTCTCTGGTGCTGACCCGGCAGGCCGTCCCGGCGGTGCGCAAGACCCTGGAGACCGAGAACATGTGTGCCCGCGGCGCCTACGTGCTGATGGAGGCCGAAGCCGGCTACGAAGAGCGCAAGGTGACGCTGATGGCCACCGGCTCCGAGGTGTCCATCGCCGTCGAGGCCCGCGAGACGCTGGAAGCCGAGGGCATTCCCACGGCCGTCGTGTCCATGCCGTGCTGGGAGCTGTTCGACATGCAGAGCGAGCGCTACCGCGACATGGTGCTGCGCCCGGGGAGCGTCCGGGTGGGCGTGGAAGCGGGCCTGGTCCAGGGCTGGGAGCGCTATATTGGCGAGAACGGAACCTTCGTCGGCATGACCGGGTTCGGGGCCTCGGCACCGGCGCCGACGCTGTTCGAGCACTTCGGAATCACAGCGGAAAACGTTGTCGCAGCGGCCAAGGCCCGCATGTAGAGTGACTGAGGGAATAACCGGCGGTTGGGTTCCCCCGGCCGCCGGCGGAGCAGGGCAATAAGGGCACGGTATAAAGAAAAGGGTTAAGGAAACCGAGCTATGGCATTGGTATCTCTTAGACAGTTGCTCGACCACGCCGCGGAGAACGGCTACGGCGTGCCGGCCTACAACATCAACAATATGGAACAGATGCTGGCGATCATGGCCGCCGCCGAGAAGACGGATTCCCCGGTCGTCATGCAGGCCAGCCGCGGCGCCCGCTCCTATGCCAACGACACCGTGCTGCGCCACTTGATCGAGGCGGCCATCGAGATGTATCCCGACATCCCCGTATGCATGCACCAGGACCACGGCAACAGCCCGGGGACGTGCATGTCGGCGATCACCAACGGTTTCTCGTCGGTGATGATGGACGGCTCCCTGGAGGAGGACGCCAAGACCCCGGCGTCTTACGACTACAACGTGGACGTGACCCGCAAGGTGGTCGACATGGCCCACATGGTCGGCGTCTCGGTGGAGGGCGAGCTGGGCTGCCTCGGTTCCCTGGAAACCGGCCAGGGCGACAAGGAGGACGGCCACGGCTTCGAGGGCACCCTGAGCAAGGACCAGTTGCTGACCGATCCCGACCAAGCCGCCGACTTCGTCGCCAAGACCAAGGTCGACGCGCTGGCGGTGGCCATCGGCACCTCGCACGGGGCCTACAAGTTCACCCGCAAGCCGACCGGCGAGATCCTGGCCATGGACGTGATCAAGTCCATTCACGGCAAGCTGCCCAACACCCATCTGGTGATGCACGGCTCGTCGTCGGTGCCCCAGGAGCTTCAGGACCTGATCAACCAGTACGGCGGCGAGATGCCACAGACTTACGGCGTGCCGGTCAGCGAGATCGTCACCGGCATCAAGAACGGGGTGCGCAAGATCAACATCGACACCGACAACCGGATGGCCATCACCGCCGCCATCCGCAAGGTGTTGAGCGAGAAGAAGGCGGAGTTCGATCCGCGCGCCTATTTGAAGCCCGCCCGCGCGGCCATGCAGAAGGTCTGCGAAGAAAGGTTCGAGCAGTTCGGAACGGCCGGCAACGCGTCGAAGATCAAGGCGATCCCCCTGAGTGCGATGGCCGATCGGTACGCGTCCGGCAGCCTCGATCCGCACGTGCACTAAGGCGCGGGCAAACCCGACAAGGCGGCTAGTTGAGAGGAGAAGACGATGGCGAAAACATATAGTGCCGGTGTGAAGGAATACCGTGAAACCTATTGGATGCCGGAGTACACGCCTGCGGACACCGACATCCTCGCGTGCTTCAAGATCACCCCGCAGCCGGGCGTGCCGCGCGAGGAGGCGGCGGCCGCGGTGGCAGCCGAGTCGTCGACCGGGACCTGGACCACCGTGTGGACCGACCTGTTGACCGACCTCGATCACTACAAAGGCCGCGCCTACGCCATCGAGGACGTGCCCGGTGACGACGAGTGCTATTACGCCTTTATCGCCTATCCCATCGACCTCTTCGAGGAAGGCTCGGTCGTCAACGTCTTCACCTCGCTGGTCGGCAACGTCTTCGGCTTCAAGGCGGTGCGCGCCCTTCGCCTCGAGGATGTGCGCTTTCCCCTCGCCTACGTGTTGACCTGTAACGGGCCGCCGAACGGCATTCAGGTCGAGCGGGACAAGTTCAACAAGTATGGCCGCGCCTTGCTCGGCTGCACCATCAAGCCGAAGTTGGGCCTCAGCGCCAAGAACTACGGCCGCGCCGTCTATGAGTGCCTGCGCGGCGGTCTCGATTTGACCAAGGACGACGAGAACATCAACTCGCAGCCGTTCATGCGCTGGCGCAACCGCTTCGAGTTCGTCATGGAAGCCGTCCACAAGGCCGAGCGGGAAACCGGCGAGCGCAAGGGGCACTATCTCAACGTCACCGCGCCGACCCCGGAAGAGATGTACAAGCGCGCCGAGTTCGCCAAGGAACTGAAGGCACCGATCATCATGCACGACTTCCTGACCGGCGGCTTCACGGCCAACACCGGTCTCGCCCAATGGTGCCGCGACAACGGCATGTTGTTGCACATTCACCGCGCCATGCACGCCGTTCTCGACCGTCACCCGCGCCACGGTATCCACTTCCGGGTGCTGGCCAAGGCCTTGCGCCTGTCGGGTGGCGACCACCTGCACTCGGGGACGGTCGTCGGCAAGCTCGAGGGCGACCGCGAGGCGACGCTCGGCTGGATCGACATCATGCGCGAGAGCTTCATCAAGGAAGACCGCTCGCGCGGCATCTTCTTCGATCAGGACTGGGGTTCCATGCCCGGCGTGTTCCCGGTTGCCTCCGGCGGTATCCATGTTTGGCACATGCCGGCCTTGGTCACCATCTTCGGTGACGACGCCTGCCTGCAGTTCGGTGGTGGCACCCTCGGCCATCCATGGGGTAACGCGGCCGGTGCAGCCGCCAATCGCGTGGCCCTCGAGGCCTGCGTCGAGGCTCGCAACCAGGGCCGCGAGGTGGAAAAGGAAGGCAAGGACATCCTGACCGCCGCCGCCCGGCACAGCCCCGAGCTCAAGGCGGCCATGGATACCTGGAAGGAGATCAAGTTCGAGTTCGACACCGTCGACAAGCTGGACGTGGCCCATAGGTAGGCCCTGGCAGCGGACGACGAGCAGGCGGTTCGAGCGCGAGCCACCCACCATAAGACGACAGGAAAAAGAACGATGAGTGACGTCAAAGACTACGCGTCCAGCCTCTCGGATCCGAACAGCCGGAAGTTCGAGACCTTCTCCTACCTGGAGGAGATGGACGCCAACGCTATCCGCAAGCAAGTGGAGTACATCGTCTCCAAGGGCTGGAACCCGGCCGTCGAGCATACGGAGCCTGAGAACGCCTTCGACCACTATTGGTACATGTGGAAGCTGCCGATGTTCGGTGAGACCGACGTGGACCGCATCCTCGACGAGGCGGAGGCGTGCCACAAGGCACACCCGAGCCACCACGTCCGCCTGATCGGATACGACAACTACGCCCAGTCCCAGGGCACCTCGATGGTGATCTATCGCGGTCCGATGACGGCCTGACTACTGGGATCTCGCTGACCGGCCGGGCTGTACGCGGTCCGGCCGGCGCTCCCCTTGCGGGTCAGCCAGTCCCCAGCAGCAACAGGGGTAAGACAATGGCAAACGCCGCTAAAAAGACCGTCGACGAAGTCGACGCCGACCAATATCGCATCGAGCAGGAACCGTATTACCGGTCTGTCGGCGACGAGGTGGGGCTCTATGAGGCCGCCTATGACGCCCGCATACCGGTGATGCTCAAGGGACCGACCGGCTGCGGCAAGTCCCGATTCGTCGAGCACATGGCGTGGAAACTCGGCAAGCCGCTGATCACAGTGGCCTGCAACGAGGACATGACGGCGTCGGACCTGGTGGGGCGCTTCCTGCTCGACATCAACGGCACGCGCTGGCAGGACGGCCCGTTGACCGTGGCTGCCCGCATTGGCGCCATCTGCTATCTCGACGAAGTCGTCGAGGCACGCCAGGACACGACGGTGGTGATCCACCCGTTGACCGACCATCGCCGCAACCTGCCCTTGGAGAAGAAGGGCGAGCTGGTCTCCGCCCATCCGGACTTCCAGCTCGTGATCTCCTACAATCCGGGCTATCAGAGCTTGATGAAGGACCTCAAGCAGTCGACCAAGCAGAGGTTCGCCGCCCTCGACTTCACGTTTCCGGATTCCGAGGTCGAGGCCGAGATCGTTGCCCACGAGGCGGGTGTCGACCCGGACATGTCGGGCAAGTTAGTTCAGGTGGCGCACCGCTCCCGCAACCTCAAGGGCCATGGCCTCGACGAGGGCATGTCCACCCGGCTGTTGGTCTACGCCGGCCAGCTCATCGCCAAGGGCATCGAGCCGGTGGCGGCCTGCAAGATGGCGCTGGTGCGGCCGCTGACCGACGATCCGGACATGCGCGACACCCTGGACGCCGCCGTCGGCACCTACTTCTGACGGCGCGGGATCGGTCGCCATGGGCCGGGTCGCGTTCGTCGAGTATCTGAGCTGCCTCAGCGACGATCACCCGCACGTGCAGGCCTTGGACTCCGCCTACCAGGAGGCGGCCCGGGTGATGTCGCCGCGCGGCCTCGCCAACTACCTGGAGGGCATCAAGGCCCTGTGCTCGCTGGGCCGTGGCGAGGATCTGATCCTCACCTACATCCAGGAGCTGCCGTCCGTCGCCAAGGAGGTCGGCGAGGACGTGGTGCCCGACATCGTCCACGCCCTGATGAAGCTCTCGTCGCACACCTCGGGCACGGTGCTGTCGCTGCTCCTGTCCAATCTGCCGCTGGCCGCCCAACGCCTGGGCGACGCCGACGTGCTGCGCAGCTTCCTCGGCCTGATCCATCAGCTTGCCGGCAAGGCGCCGCGCGGCCTCAGGCCGATGCTGGAGAACCTGGACGAGCTCCTCGGCAAGCTCACCCTGGGCGGCCTGCGCCGCTGGGCGCTGTGGGGGGCCCAGGCCCATGCCCGCGATCTGGACGGCCAGATGACCTACTTCGGGCTGAAAAGCGAGTCGTCCCGGAGCGTGCTGCAGAAGGAGCGCCGAGGCACCCTGTTCGTCGACAACCAGCGCAAGCTGAACTTCTATCTGCGGGCGCTGTGGGGGCGGGCCTTCTTCATGCGCCCCACATCGGGCGACTACGAGACGCGGAAGGGGCTCAGGCCGTTTATCGAGGACTGGAGCATCCACCTGCCCGACGCCTTCGACGACGTCGACGGCATCTCGGGAATCGAGATCTACCGCGCCGCCGCCGCCCATTGCGCCGCCCACGTGGTGTACACGGATCGCGCCATGTCGGCCGAGCAGCTCACGCCCGTGCACATGGCGTCCATCGGCCTGTTCGAGGATGCCCGGGTCGAGCACCTGGCGGCCCAGGACTTCCCGGGTCTGGCCAAGCTTTGGCGGCGCTTCTTCGCCGCCGCCTCGGTGGCCGACGGCGGGCAGGCGCCCCATCCGGCCCTGGACCTGCACCTGCGCATGGCCCGCGCCCTCGGCGACCCCGGCTATCGGGACACCGACGCCGACCTGCAGGCCCAGGCGGCCGCCTTCCGCGAACGGCTGGCCGCCGCGGCGGGCGACAACCGCATCTCGTGGGACGCCGGCATGGATTTCCATCACCTGGTGGCGGCCCGGGTGGGCGTGCCGTCGCTGCGGGCGCTGGAAGACTTCCCGGTGCCGTATCGGGACGACAACCGCTTCGTCTGGGACTTCGACGAGGTGCTGTGGCGTGAGAGGGGGGTCGACTACATGCCGGCCAGCCGCGGCCAGGTGCGCCGCCACGTGAACCTGATGGAGTTCGTCAACGAGATCGACGTGGAGACCGCCGGCGACGACGCCGAGGAGGTCTGGGTGCTCGGCACCGAGCTGTTCCCCTACGAGGACGAAGGCGTCTCCTACAACGAGATGGAAGGCAAGGAGCCGGTCTCCGAGCCCTTCCACTACGACGAATGGGACTACCAGATCCAGCTCCACCGGCCGGACTGGGCCACCGTCGTCGAGCGCCGCCAGGGGGCAGGGGACCCGGAGGCCATGGACGACATCCTGGTCAAGTATCGGCCCATCGCCTCGCGCATCCGCCACCTCATCGACGCGCTGCAGCCCCAGGGGGTGGTGCGCCGGCGCGGCTACGAGGAGGGCGAGGAGATCGACCTCAACGCCGCCGTCCGGTCGATGATCGACATCCGCCGCGGGATCATGCCCGACCCGCGCATCAACATCCGCATCACCCGCCACCTGCGCGACCTGGCGGTGGTCATCCTGCTGGATCTCTCGGAATCCACCAACGAGCCCATCCACAAGGACGACCCCGACGGTCCCACGGTGCTGTCGCTCACCCGCGAGGCGACGGGTCTGCTGTCCTGGGCCATCTCGTCCATCGGCGATCCCTTCGCCGTGCACGGCTTCGCCTCCGACGGCCGCCACGACGTACAGTACTACCGGTTCAAGGACTTCAACCAGCCCTACGACGACGGCCCCAAGGCGCGCCTGGCCGGGATGGCCGGGGGTCTGTCGACCCGCATGGGCGCGGCCCTGCGACACGCCGGGTGGCACCTGAGCCAGCAGCCGGCCCAGAAACGGCTGGTGCTGCTGATCACCGACGGCGAGCCGGCCGACATCGACGAACGGGACCCGCAGTACCTGCGCCAAGACACCAAGAAGGCGGTCGAGGACCTGGCCACCCGCGGCATCTACACCTACTGCCTGACCCTGGATCCCTTGGCCGACCGCTACGTGGCCCGCATCTTCGGCGAGAACCGCTATTCCATCGTCGATCACGTGGAGAAGCTCCCGGAACGTCTGCCAGCCGTGTTCGCCACGTTGACCCGATAAGCATTCCCGCTATGCAAACGCCCATAATTATATTAGAGATATCTAAAGAACTGTCCCGATGCGAACCTGGGAGGCGGCCGTGATCAAGATCGCTCCATCCATTCTGTCCGCGGACTTCGCCCGTCTCGGCGAAGAGGTCCGCGCCGTCGACGAGGCGGGATGCGACTACATCCACATCGACGTCATGGACGGGCATTTCGTGCCCAACCTGACCTTCGGGCCGCCGGTCATCAAGTGCATCCGCCCCTACAGCAAGCTGCCCTTCGACGTCCACCTGATGATCAACCCGGCGCAGCCGTATCTGGAGGACTACGCCAACGCCGGTGCCGACATCATCACCGTGCACGCGGAGGCCGACATCCATCTCGACCGCAGCCTCCAGGTCATCAAGTCCCTGGGCAAGAAGGCGGGGGTTTCGTTGAACCCGTCGACCCCCGAAACCGTGGTCGAGCACGTGCTCGACAAGCTCGACCTCATCCTCGTCATGTCGGTCAATCCGGGTTTCGGCGGTCAGTCCTTCATCGAGGCCCAGTTGGAGAAGATCAGCCGCATCCGGCGCATGATCGGCAACCGGCCCATCGAGCTCGAAGTGGATGGCGGGGTCAACAAGGACACCGCCAAGGCCGTGGTCGACGCCGGCGCGGAGGTCCTGGTGGCGGGCAGCGCGGTGTTCAACGGAGACGACTACCGGGCCACCATCGGAGCCATCACCGGCGCCATCCAGTGAGCCGGGCGCGGGGGTAGGGGAGGCGCCGCACCGGGCGGTCTTCGACGGTGCTGGTGCCCTCAACGCGCCGTTGAATCCCATCGCGAAAGCGGCGCGCTCACGTATATTAAGGTATTCTAATGCCTGAAAGAATAGTGTAACTTAGAAGCGGTCTTCGGGGATCCCGACACACCGCCATTCCCACAGGAGCCGGCCATGGCCGCGGACAGCTCGCAAGCCCCAACCGTGCCCGCCGACAGCACCGTCGCCGACGCTGTCGAGCAACGCATGGTGGAGCGGGGCAAGCGCAAGGTCGCGGGCCTGCGTCTCCGTCGCAACCTCCTCTATTTCTGGGAAAAGCGCTGGTTCTTCATCGCCATGTTGGTGGGCGCGGTGATGCTCAACCTGCCCCTGCCCGAGGGCCTGACCCAGCAGGGCATGGCCGTGCTCACCATGTCGGTGGTCGCCATCATCCTGTTCGTCACCGAGCCGGTTCCGCTGCCGACCGTGGCCCTGCTGATCATCGTGGCCGAGGTCTTCCTGTTGGGCCTCGACTCCACCCAGGTGGCCAAGAGCCTGATGACCGACTCGGTGCTGTTCATCATGGGCTCGCTGATGCTGGCGGTGGCCGTGGTCAAGCAGAAGCTGGACAAGCGCATCGCCTTCTTCATCGTCCGCCTGACCGGCACCAAGACGTCGCGCATCTGCTTCGGCATCTCGCTGGTGTCGGGGCTGTTGGCCTCATTCATCGGCGAGCACACGGTGGCCGCCATGATGCTGCCCGTGGGCATCACCCTGATCACGCTCACCTCCGACGACCCCAAGAAGGTGCGCAACCTGGCCGCGGTGCTGTTGTTCTCCATTTCCTACGGCTGCTCGGTGGCCGGCATCGGCACCCCGTCGGGCGGCGCCCGCAACGCCATCATGGTCGGCTATTGGAAGGAGTTCTTCTACGACCCCACCAACCCGGAGACCTACAAGTTCCTGATCGACTACCTGAAGTGGATGATCTTCGCCTATCCGATGTTCCTGCTTCAGCTCCCCTTCGTCACCATGATCCTGCTGTTCACCTTCAAGCCCGAGTACAACAACCTGTCGCGGGCCGTGGTGAAGCTGCGCGAGCAGTTGGAGCGGGAAGGGCCCATGAAGCGCTCCGACTGGGTGGCGATCATCGTGTTCTTCCTGATCCTGCTGAGCTGGATCCTCATCTCCGATCAGTATGGCATGGGCACCATCGCCATCCTCGGCGCCGCCGCCTTCCTGGTCATCGGTCTGGTGCGCTGGCAGGACGTCAACAACGGCGTCAACTGGGGCGTCGTGCTGCTCTATGCGGCGGCCATCTCCATGGGCCTGCAGATGAAGGACACCGGCGCCGCCAAGTGGGTCGCCGAGAGCTTCCTGGCCCTGCTCGCCCCCTTGGGGGCCGACAGCGGCATCGGTCTGTGGGCCGCGGTATCGGTGCTCACCACCGGGGTGACCAACATGATGTCCAACGGCGCCGCCGTCGCCGTCCTCGGCCCCATCGTCCTCAAGATGGCGGTGGTGGCCCAGGAAAGCCCGATCGTCATCGGCTTCATCACCGCCATCTCGTCGGCCTTCGCCTACCTCACCGTGGTCGGCACGCCGGCGTGCACCATTGTCTACGCGTCTGGATACCTGAAGACGACAGACTTCTTGACAGTGGGCTGGAAAATGGCGGTTGCTTCCACCATCATCATGCTGGTGGCGGCGGCCATCTACTGGCCGTTGCTGGGGGTCTGAGCGCCGCCGCGCCTGGCGCACAAAGCCAACGAGAGCAAGAACCATGAAAGAGCCAACCCTCGAGGGCCGCTTCCGTATCCTCGTATGCCTGGACGGGTCCGACGAGTCCTACCGCGGACTCCGCTACGCCGCCAAGTTGGGGGGCGGGGTGGACGCGGACATCGTCCTGGTCTACCTGCGCCCCGTCGACCAGGGCCTGCGCTCCGGTGGCCTGCAGGTCAGCGTGGCCCGGGAGAACATGCTCAACTGGGGCCTCGAGCTGCCCGGCATCAAATATCTCAAGAAGGGGCGGGACCTGCTCATCGAGCTCGGCCACATGGAAGAGGACTGGCGGGAAAAGAGCACCCATACGGCGGTTGACGGCGACCCCTTGGGCGACAGCCTGATCGAATACACCAACGACAAGGGCAAGAAGATCGTGCTCAAGCTGAAGGTGGCGCCCAACGTCACCACCGGCATCCTGGAGCAGTGGGAGCTCGGCGAGTACGACATCATCATCCTCGGCGCCTCGGAACGCTGGCGCAGCCGCAAGAGCAAGGGGTTCCGCGACCCTGCCGTGGCCGAGAACGTGGCCACCAACGCGCCGTGCTCGGTGCTCGTCGCCCGCGAGCTGGAAGCGGGCAGCGGACACCTCATCTGCACCGACGGGTCCGACATCTCACTGGAGGCCGTGCGCAAGGACGCCATCCTGGCCAGCCGCTGCGAATGCCCCATCTCGCTGATGTCGGTGGCGCGCACGCCCGACGCCGAGCCGACGGCCCGCACAGCCGTGGAGCAGGCGAACAACATGCTCGCCTCCCTGGGCATCGACGTGGTCGAGACCATCGTCAAGATCGGAGACCCCATCGAGCAGATCATCGAGACCGGCCCCGACTACTCGCTCATCGTGGTCTCGGACACCGAGAAGGGCCGCATCGAACGCTTCTTCAACAAGAGCGTCGCCTACGGGGTCATGCAGCAGGCCTTCAACTCGGTCATGATCCTGCGCTGAGCCGGCTCGGGCTCTCGCACCAGCGCACCGACAAAGCCCGCGCGGCGCATGAGCGTCACCGCCCCGCGTCAGGTGATGGCGTCGATCTCGGCGTCGCTCAGGTCGCCGGGGACGATGGTCACCGGGACCCGCAGACGGCCGACCATCTTCTCGACCAGGATGGGGACCAGACCGCCCGGCCTCTGGACCTCCGGCGACGCGGCCAGCACCAGCACCGAGATCCCCATCCCCTCTTCCAGCAGGGCGATGAGCTCGTCATTGAGCTTGCCTTCGCGGATGTGCAGGACGGGGGTGCGCCCGGTGCTCTTCTGGACCACCGCAGCCACCACCTGGACCAGTTCCTCGGCCTCCTCGCGGCGCTCGTCCTGCATCAGGTTGCCGACCGCCGACCAGTGCTGGAACTCGGCCGGCTCGATGACGTAGAGCAGGGCGACGCGGCCACCGGTGCGCCAAGCCCGCCGACAGGCGTAGCGGAGCGCGCGGCTGGATTCCTCTCTCTCGTCGACGATACAGAGGAACGTGCGTTCCTTTTCCGCCACGGCCGCCGTCTCGCCGTCCGCCATCCTGCCCCCCTCAAGCTCTGCGGAAAGCAACGCTGGCCAGCCATCCTGCCACCCCGGCGATCAGAATGGCAAGGACGCCATAGGGCAGGGAATGGCGGCGGGCGAAATCGCTGACCCCGGCCTCGAAGCCGATCTTGCTGACCACGAGGGGGGTGATGTTGGCGCTCACCACCTCGCCCTCGCGCACCAGGAACACCTGCACCTGGTAGGTGCCGACCGGCGCGTTGGCGGGCAGGTGCACGTCGGTGCGGAACAGCCGGTTGCCGAGGAAAGAAACCTTGGTCGGGGCGGTGGCGAACAAGCCGGCGCGCTGCTTGTTGCGGGTGAGCGCGGCGCGGAACGCCGCCACCTCCTCGGCCGGGGCGGCGTCCGGGGCCCGCATGCGCACGTGGTGGACGCCGATCTCGTGGCGGGCGGCGACGGACTCGGAGACGAACTCGGGGGCGGGCCGGGTGCTGGCATAGGCATAGAAGGCCGGCACGTCATGGAAGATCATCTCGGCATCGTTCACCCACACCCCGGCGAAGCGCGCCTTGCGCCGCACGATCTCGGAGACGTTGGGGCCGCGCACCACCACCGCCACGTCGCCGGCGCCGTCGGTGGCGCCGAACAGCAGCACCCGCGAGCCGGTGAACCCGGTGGTGATGGCCACCAGGTGGTCGGAAAGATCGGCCACCAGCTCGGTGGCCGCGGCTGCCGACGGCAGCGCCGCCAGCACCCATGCCACGAGGCCGGCGCGCATGATCAAGCGTTTCATTGGTGCGCCACCCCGCCGCCGAGGGAATAGATGTCGGCCGGCGTCGCCACCAGGTCGAACGCCAGCTTGCCGCATACCGCGAGGACCATCAGCGCCAGCAGCACCCGCATCTGCTCGCCCTGCAGCCGCCCGCCGGCCCGCGCCCCGAGCTGGGCCCCGACCACGCCGCCGGCCAGCAGCAGCATGGCCAGCACCACGTCCACCGTGTGATTGGTCACCGCCTGCAGGATGGTCACGTTGGCGGTGACGAAGATGATCTGGAACAAGGACGTGCCCACCACCACCGAGGTCGGCATGCCGAGCAGGTAGATCATCGCCGGCACCATGACGAAGCCGCCGCCCACCCCCATGATGGCGGCCAGGACGCCGACCACGAACCCGATGGCGATGGGCAGCAGGACGCTGATGTACAGCCGCGACCGCCGGAACCGCATCTTGAACGGCAACCTTTGGCCCCAGGCGGCCTGGCGCCGCCGGGTGGACCCCGGCTGGGTCCGGCGGCGCAGCACCGCCCGCAAGCCCTCGGTCAGCATGAGGCTGCCGATGATGCCGAGGAAGACCACGTAGGACAGCTTGATCACCAGGTCGATCTGGCCGAGCCCGCGCAGCACGGTGAACAGCCACACCCCGGCCGACGACCCGAGAACGCCGCCGGCCAGCAGGGCGAAGCCCATCTGGAAATCCACGTTGCCGCGCCGCCAGTGGGCGAGGACGCCGGAGACCGAGGAGGCGACGATCTGGTTGGCTTCCGTGGCCACGGCGACGGGGGACGGAATGCCGAGGAAGATCAGCAGCGGGGTCATCAGGAAGCCGCCGCCGACGCCGAACAGGCCCGAGAGGAATCCGACGGCACCGCCCATGCCGAGGATCAGGAAGATGTTCACCGACATCTCGGCGATGGGCAGGTAGATCTGCACGGGCCGGGCTCTCAGCGCCGACGGGGCGCGGCGCCGCTGCGGCGGCAAGGGCGACCGCCGGCGCCGCGCCGGTCATAGGCCTCGAGGTCCGGCACCACCGTTCGCACGGCGCCTCCCATCAGCCGGAACGGACCGCAGCGCCCCCGTCCCCATGAGGCGCGTCTGGGCGGTTCGGAATTTATATTTTAAAAATAAGTACTTACGGACTTCTAGAGGAAGGGGCCGGCGATGTCAATAGCGCTCGCCGGCGAACAGGGCGTAGAGGGTCTCGATGACCGCGTTGGGCTCTTCGCCGCACAGCGAGTAGTAGATGGACTGGGCGCTGCGGCGGGTCTTGACCAGTCCGTTCTGGCGCAGAACCGCCAGGTGCTGGGACAGGGCCGACTGGCTGAGGCCGATGACGTCCTCCAGTTCGCCCACGGTCTTCTCGCCGCGCACCAACTGGCACAGGATCAGCAACCTGTTCTCGTTGCACATGGCTTTGAGGAGGTTGCTGGCGGCGACCGCTTGGTCTTCGAAACGTTCGATATCCATGACCATCACGCGCCTGCCCCGGCAACTCGAACATTAGTCCTAACTAATACTTCTTGGTGTGTCAAGAAAGCCGATGAATGCCGCCGTACCAGCAGATGGCCACGCTAACCGGCGGCGAAGTGCACGCGAGTGCCGGCAAATCGTCAACAGTGCGTGAGCCGCGGTGTTGATTGCTTAAAAGATCCCGGGACTGCTGTAGTATTCGATGCGGCGGGGATGGACGGTCACTCAACGGTCCGGCCGGCCGGCGACGGCGAGAGCGGCAGGGCAAGCCGATCCGCGTCTGGTAGACGGCACCCCGGCGCTCAGCCCACTTCCGCGAAGACCGGGAAGGTCTCCAGCAGCCATTGGGCCACGTCGGCCATGGAGCCGGTGAGGATGGCCAAGCCGGTGACGACCAGCAGGCCGCCGACGGTGATCTCCACCTTGCGCATGTGACTGCGGAAGCGGGCCATGAAGGCCATGAACGGCCTCACCGCCAGGGCCGCGATAAGGAACGGCAGCCCGATGCCGGCGGCGTAGACGCCCAGCAGGGAGGTCCCGTACCACAGGGACTCGCCCCCCGCCGCCACCATCAGGATGGTGGCCAGGACCGGGCCGACGCAGGGCGTCCACCCGAAGGCGAAGGCCAGGCCCAGGACGTAGGAGCCGACCACCCCGGCCGGCTTGTTCTCCAGGTGGAACCGCTTCTCGAAATTGAGAAAGCCGATGCGGAAGGCGCCCATGAAGTGGAGCCCGAACACGATGATCACGACGCCGGCGATCTTGCCCAGCAGGCCGATGTGCTGGGCCACCACCTGGCTCAGGGCCGTCGCGGTCGCGCCCAGGATGACGAACACGGTGCCGAAGCCGAGGACGAAGGTCAGCGCCGAATAGAACACCCGCCGGGCCAGTGCCCGGTCGACGCCGCCTTCGGCGGTCAACTGATCGAGGGACGCGCCGCCCAGGAAACACAGGTAGGCGGGCACCAGGGGCAGCACGCATGGCGAGGCGAAGCTGAGGAAGCCGGCCACCAGGGCGCCGGGATAGGAGACCTGGAAGGGATCCATGTCGCTGTCGCTCCCCGCCCGATGCCGGCCCTCAGGCGCCGCGGATTCTGACCGCCCGGTTCTCCGGGATGTCGATGGTCTTCTCGCGCCTGATGTAGCGGGCCACCAAGTCGTAGACCGGCGGCCCGTCCCCGTTCCTTGCGTCCGTGTCTTCGTTCGGTCGCGGCCTACATGCGGACGGCCGGCGACTCGCTCTTCAGGCCATTGGCCCGGGAAAACAGGTAGAGCTCCAGGTTCGTGTACTCGTCTTGCCGGGGTAGTCGATGTGACAGGTGGCGCAGGCCATGTCCAACTGCCCGCGGCGCTGGAAGTAGAACGCCTTGCCCTTCTCGAGAAAGGGCGCCGCCTTGCCGTCGGTCTTGACGCTGATGGGCATGCCCCGGGACTGCAGCTTGATTTAGGCGGTCATGCCCAGCATGTCGCCCGATTCCCACGTCCAGGCATCGGCCTGCATGTCCTGGGTCTCCGGGGTGGAGTAGTGATACCCCGAACAGTTCCTCTGCGGATCGTCATGCTCCTCGTGACCGGCGTAGGCCCGCCCCGGCCGCCAGTCCGGCGGACAGAAGCGCTGCAGTTCCGAGCACCAGGTATCTCATCGCAGGGCCCCTCCCGTGGTTCCCCGTGGTCCTATTCGACCGTCATTTGCTTCGACGCCGTCAGCACCTGGCCGCTGTCGTCGGTCCAGGTGAACTCGAAGGTGCCGCTTTCCATCGCCCGCGTGTAGAACGCGAAATACGGGTTCGCGGCCACCCCCGGGTGCATGTCGGCCTTGAGGACCTCCTTGCCGTTGAAGGTGACCGAGAACGTGTGGATGATGTTGCGCGGGATCGGATTCCCCTGCTCGTCCTTGCGCGTTCCCGTTTCCATGACGTGGGACGTGAGGGTCTTGATCTGAACGATCTCGCCCTTCTTGGCCTTGGCGGGAACTTTTACGCGCGGTTTTTTTGCCATTCCGTCAACCCCCCGCCGATCAGCCGCCGCAGCCGCCGACGGTCACCTTCACGTTCTTGCGACCGGTATAGACCTTGCCGTCGCTCATCACCGCCGCGGCCACCACGTCCTGGGTCTTGCCCAGGCGGATGCGCGTCGACACCTCGGCCTTGCCGAGGTCGGGGGAGAGATGGAAGGAGATCAGCTCGGGGATCGGGTTGCCCTCCGAAACGATGTGGATCGCCTTCACGTAGTTGTCAGGCGTCATCGGGCTGTCGACCAAGATGGTGATCGGGACCGTGCTTCCGTTCTCGGCGATTTCCGGCAGCTTCACCGTCACCTTGCCCTGCTCCATGGCGTTGCCGCCGGCCATCTTGGCCAGGGCGGCGGCGGCCGTCTCGGGCGTCGCCAACGCCTCGCCGGCAACCAGGCCGGTGCCGGCCAGGGCGATGGCGCCCAGGGCGGCGGACCTCAGGACATCGCGGCGTCCCAGCGCCGCCTTGTGGTTCCTCCTCACAGTCATTTTGCGTTTCCTTCCTCGATGTCTAAACGGTTGATCTCGTTACTTGCCTTTGGGGGTCATCAGGCACGCCACCACGTCCTCGACCTCCCGGGCCGACAGAACCGTCCTGCCTTGCCATTTCTTCTGCACCCGATGCAGACCGTCGGTGCGGTAGAACGCCGGGCAGGGGCGTGCCGACCTCGCCGTGGAACTGCTCTTCCGGAACGGGCGTGACATGGCGGGCGAGGCGGCTTCCCTGGTTGCCGGCGATCGCGACCTTCTTCCCATTCGCGGGATCGCCGGGTGTGCCGGTCAGGGACTTGGGGATGGCGCCGTCGACCAATGGGTACTTGACCATGTCCCCGCCCTCGGCCCCGGCCGCGACGACGGCGCCGAACGTGATGGCGGCGGTCATGCGCATGGCCTTCAGGTGTTCCATCGGTCCTCCCGTACCTTGGTTTCACACCGATTGACGGCGGGAGTCGTGTCGGAGACCTCTTCTTCGCCGGCCTGCACCGGCGGGATCCAACACCCAACACACGACTCGGATTTAGTTTATAGTCGTTACTATCTGCATAAAACCCATACATCACGCAGGTGTAAAGAGGCAAATAGGGCCCTCCTGCACAAACATTAGGGATTTCCCCTATACGCGGTTGCGAGCGTCGTCCGGTCCTCAATCCCGGCGTCCGAGCGACCGCTGGGCCGCCCACGGAGTCCCGGTTTCCTGCGCCTTCAGGCCCCACAGGGCACCGACGACGATGGATGCCACGGCGATCAGCGATCCCAGGGACAAGGTGGACAGGCCGGTGATCCCCTGGCCGATGGTGCAGCCGAGCGCCATGACCCCGCCGATCCCCATGATGGCGGCCCCGAAGAGGTGGCGCACCATGTCGCCGCGGTCGCGGAACGCCTCGACATGCAGGGTGCCGGTCGCCGCCGCCATGAGGAAGGACCCGACCAGGGTGCCGCCGACGGCGCCGACGCCGAACGTCACGGTGGCGCCGGTGAAGGTCATCAGGTACTGGAGCGCGTTGCCCACCGGGGCAACGAAGGTGAGGGAGGCGAGGGAGGTGGGCTCGAACTCGTCGGCGCCCATGATCCCGGTGATCGCCCATCCGGCGGCGACCAGGGCACCGATGGCCAGCCCCGCGACCAGCAGCCGCGGCGTCCTGAGGAAGCGGATATCGCCCAGGCTGAACAGGGCGAGGGCGGTGGCCAGGAACGCCGCCAGGGCGGCGCGCACGGCCGGGGCGTCGACGCCGGCCCATGCGGCCAACAGGTCGGCCAGCCCTTGCGAGCCGGCACCGAGAGCGGCCAGGTCCGCATTGGTGGCCGCTTCCAGCTCGACCCGCACGGCCCCGGTGATCCCGCGCAGGGTCATGTAGGCGAACACCCCCATGACCAGGACTACGACCAGCGCCTTGAGGCTGCCGGCCCCGGCGCGCACCAGGTTGCGGCTGCCGCAGCCGCCGGCGAGCACCATGCCGAAGCCGAACGCGACGCCGCCGATCACGGCCCCCAGCCATCCCAGGCTGGGCGTGAGATAGATG
Source organism: Rhodospirillales bacterium (assembly GCA_028277795.1). Lineage (GTDB taxonomy): Bacteria > Pseudomonadota > Alphaproteobacteria > Rhodospirillales > JANQFP01 > JANQFP01. The sequence continues at coordinate 2,012 of JANQFP010000242.1, read as the reverse complement.
GATTGCCGAAGGTCGATCATCCCGTGTCCGTGCAGGAGGTGTCCGCCGGCCATGGCCACCGCCACCGCCAGCAGCCACGCCCGAACACGCCGGAAGTCGCGCAGGAACAGGGCGTCCGAAAGGCCCCCCATGATGCAGAAGTTGGCGTGCAGGGCGACCGCGCCGAAAGCCAGGCCGGTGACGAAACCGGCGGTGCCGACGACCGTCGTGACCGGGAGGTCGTCCATGCGTCTGTCAACTGCCTTCCCGTCCCGAAGGACCCAGAGTTGCGCACCCCAGCCAATTGCGGGCTAGCCGGACACCGCGAGAACCGTTAAAAGCACGGACGACGCGTCGTACCCGTGTTCATGATAGGGGAAGCGGCGCCCGACGTTCCCAACCAATTGTACCGTTCCCATGGCCACCGTCGTCCTTCTCGTCCACCTTATCCTGGCCATCGCCCTGGTCGGCGTCGTCCTGCTCCAGCGCAGCGAGGGCGGGGGGCTCGGCATGGGTGGTGGTGGTGGCGGCGGCATGGGCGGGTTCATGACCGGGCGCGGAACGGCGAACCTGCTCACCCGCATGACGGCCGTGCTCGCCGCCTGCTTCATGGGCACCAGCCTGTTTCTGGCCATCCTGGCCTCGGGAAGCCGCGAGCCGACGTCCATCTTCGACCGGGCGCAACCGCCGGCCGCCGAGCAGCCCGTCGAGGAACCGGCCGTGCCGGCCGATCCCGATCGCCCGTCGGTGCCGCTGGCCCGCTGAGCGTCGATTCGGAAGCCTCCATCGTCCCACCAAGGCACAGGGCACGGTCTGAAAATCCCCGCGTCCGGCGGATGCCGTCTGGCGCCTTTCTCTGGCGGCGGCGTTTGGTGTACATTGTCGGTCCATGACGCGGTTCATCTTCATAACCGGCGGCGTGGTCTCCTCACTGGGCAAGGGATTGGCATCGGCGGCGCTGGGGGCGTTGCTCCAGGCTCGCGGCTTCCGCGTGCGCCTGCGCAAGCTCGATCCCTACATCAACGTGGACCCCGGGACCATGAGCCCCTACCAGCACGGCGAGGTCTACGTCACCGACGACGGGGCCGAGACCGACCTGGACCTGGGCCACTACGAGCGTTTCACCGCCGTCGCCTCGCGCCAGAGCGACAACGTCACCACCGGCCGCATCTACTCCGACGTCATCGCCCGCGAGCGGCGCGGCGACTACCTGGGCGCCACCATCCAGGTCATCCCCCACATCACCGATGCCATCAAGGACTTCGTGACCCGCGACCTGGAGGGCGAGGACTTCGTGCTGTGCGAAATCGGCGGCACCGTCGGCGACATCGAGGGCCTGCCCTTCCTCGAAGCCATCCGCCAACTGGGCAACGAGCTGGGCCGCGCCCGCACCATGTTCCTGCACCTCACCCTGATGCCCTACATCCCGTCCGCCGGCGAGCTGAAGACCAAGCCCACCCAGCACTCGGTGAAGGAGCTGCTCAGCGTCGGCATCCAGCCCGACGTGCTGCTGGTGCGGGCCGACCGACCCATCCCCGAGTCCGAGCGCGGCAAGGTCGCCCTGTTCTGCAACGTCCACCGGGAAGCGGTGATCCCGGCGCTGGATGTGGACACCATCTACCGGGTGCCCATCAGCTACCACGCCGAGGGCCTGGACGATCAGGTGTTCCAGCACTTCCGCATGGAGGCGCCGGCGCCGGACCTGTCGGTGTGGGACGACACCGTGGCCCGCGCCACCAAGCCGGAAGGGACCGTGTCCATCGCCGTGGTCGGCAAGTACACGGGCCTGCTCGACGCCTACAAGTCCCTCAACGAAGCGCTGATCCACGGCGGCATCGCCAACAATGTGCGGGTCGACCTGGACTGGATCGACTCCGAGATCTTCGAGCGCGAGGACGCGGTCCAGCGCCTGGACGGGGTCCACGGCATCCTGGTGCCCGGCGGTTTCGGCGAGCGCGGCGCCGAAGGCAAGATCGCCGCCGTCCGCTTCGCCCGCGAACGCCGGGTGCCCTATTTCGGCATCTGTTTCGGCA
>JANQFP010000218.1 GCA_028277795.1 Rhodospirillales bacterium | reverse complement strand
CCGATCGGCGACTTTGCCCGTGTCTACGCCCTCTGCCTGCTCCTCGCCCTCTTCGCGGCCACCCAGGACATCGCGGCGGACGGGCTCGCCTGCCGGCTGCTGCCGGCCAGCGAGCGCGGGCTCGGCAACGGGGTGCAGGTGGCGGGACAGCTGCTCGGCAACCTGCTCGGGGCGGGCGGTGTGCTCATGGCCTATCCCCTGGTGGGCTGGCAAGGCGCCATGGCGCTCCTGGCGGCGGGAACCCTGGTGTCCCTGGTGCAGGTCCTGGCGTTCCGCGAGCCGACCCATGGCGCGACGCCGCTGCCGATCGCGGCGGTGGTGGGCCGTATCTGGACCCTGTGGCGACGCCCCGGCGGCGGGCGCTGGCTGCTGATGGTGCTGCTCTACCCCTTGGGCGTGAGCCTGGCCTACGCCCTGATCACGCCCATCCTGGTGGACGCGGGCTGGGCGCTGGAGCGCATCGGTCTGCTGGTCAACGTCCTGGGCGGCCTGCTCGGCGTGCCCGCGGCACTGCTCACGGGTCTCCTGATCCGTCGCTACGGCCGCCGTCCGGTGATGATCGCCGCCGCGCTGCTGCAGATCCCCGGCATCGCGGTCCTGATCCTGCCGGTGCAGGGAGCGACGGGGGAGCTGGCGGTCACCCTGGCGGTGGGGCTGTTCTTCCTGCTCTACAACCCGGTGGTGGCGGTGATCACCACCCTGATGATGGACCACGCCTCCCCCAAGAGCCCGGCCACCGACTACGCCTCCCAGTACAGCCTGTACATGCTGTTCAGCATCCTGGCGGTCAGTGCCGGCACCGCCCTGGCCGGGCAGGTGGGTTATCTCCCGGTGCTGGCCGCCGCGACCGCGAGCGCGCTGGCCATGGCTCTACTGTCCTTGAGCTGGCGCTACCAACCAAGCCCCGAGACGGCTGCCGACCCGACAGCCGGATCACAGGTCTGCACCGCACGGGCAAGCTGAGGAATCGCGATGGACACTTCGATCCCTGCCGAACAGTCACAGATTGCCGACACCGCGGCCCCGCAAGCCCGCGTCGACCTGTGGTCGATCATCCACCCGGTACGGAGCCAGATACGCTTCGCCATGGCCCTGTCGATCGCCTCCGCGGTGCTCGGCCTGGGGGCCGTGGGCGGCCTCGCCGTCACCGTGCACCAACTGCTGGAAGACCCCGGCGCCTGGCCTTGGCCGGCGATGGCGGCGGTGCTGGCCTGCACCGCCGCCGCCTATTCTCTGCGCCTGATCTCGTTCGACCAGTCCCACTACGCGGCCTTCCGGCTGGAGACGATTCTGCGTACGGAGCTCGCGGAGCACTTGGCGCGGGTCTCCCTGGGCCATGTCCAGGCCATGGGCGCCGGTGCCCTGGCCAAGGTCATGTACGACGATGTCAAGGCGTTGCACCTGTTCGTTGCCGACAGCACGCCCCTTTATGCCCGCGCCTACGCCGCCCCGGTGGTGACCTTCTTCGTGCTGCTATGGTTGGACTGGCGCCTTGCCCTGGGCGCCACCGCGGTGGTGGTGCTGGGTTTCGGCGTCCTGAGCCTGGCCCTGCGCGACCGTGCCGAGATGGTGCGGCGCTACAACGAGGCGCGGGAACGGGTCAGCGCGGCCATTATCGAGTTCGTCCAGGCCATGCCGGTAGTGCGCACCTTCGACAGCGGCCAGGCCACCTTCGGTCGCTACCAGCGCGCTCTGGAGGCTTACCTGGACATGGTGACCCGCTGGTATCGCGAGGCCGGCTTCGCGGCGCGCTACTCCATGGCGGTGCTGAGCCCCATGCCGACCCTGGCGGTGCTGCTGTGGCTGGGGACCTGGCTCACCTGGCGCGATAGCCTTGCCTTCAGCCATTGGATGGCGGTGTTGCTGATCGGCACCGGCATGGCCGAGTCCATGATGCCGATGATGATGCTCAACCACATGGTGGACAAGGTTAAGCTCAGCGTCGCCCGGATCCATCAGGTCATGGCCATCCCGGTCCCGATCTCGCCCGCGCCGGGCCAGGAGCAGGTCCCGGCCGACGCGAGCGTGCGCTTCGAGGGTGTCGGCTTTCGCTACGGCGAGGGCGACGCCGAGGCCTTGAGCAACGTCAGCTTCAGTGTGCCGCCGGGCAGCGTCACCGCCCTGGTGGGTCCGTCCGGGGCCGGCAAGAGCACCGTGGCCAAGCTCATCCCCCGCTTCTGGGACGTCACCGCCGGGCGCATCCTGGTGGGCGGCGCCGACGTACGGGCGATGAGCGCCGATACCCTCATGGGCCAAGTGGCCTTCGTGTTCCAGGACAGCTTCCTGTTCGCCGGCAGCATCGCGGACAACATCCGGCTGGGCCTGCCCGAGGCCACGTTGGACGCGGTGAAGGCGGCGGCCCGGGCGGCTCGGGCCCACGACTTTATTCAGGCCCTGCCCCAGGGCTACGACACCCCGGCGGGGGAGCGCGGCCTGTTCCTCTCGGGCGGGCAGCGCCAGTGCATCACTATCGCCCGTGCCATCCTCCAGGACCGGCCGATCCTGGTGCTGGACGAGGCCACCGCCTACGCCGACCCGGAGAACGAGGCCGCCCTGGTGGCCGCCCTGTCGGCCCTGATCCGGGGCAAGACGGTGATCGTCGTGGCGCACCGCCTTGCCACCATCCGCGACGCCGACCAGATCCTGGTCTTCGACCGCGGCCGGCTCGCCGAATCGGGTCGCCACGACGACCTGGTGGCCACCGGTGGCACCTACGCGCGACTCTGGCAGGGCTACGAGCAGGCCCAGCACTGGGCGTTGGGCGAGCACGCCGCCGCGCACCAAGCCGGCCCAGGAGAGATCGCACCGGAGACCCCATGAGCACAGCGCACGAGAACCCCCGCCCCATCACCCCCTGGCGCGAGACCTACCGACAACTGCTGCGGAGCGTGGGCGAGCACGCCCCGGCCCTGCGCGCGAGCCTGATCGGCCTGGTCCTGGCCGCCGCCCTGCAGGGCCTGGCCCTGGCCTGCATCGCGCCCTTTTTCGTCGCTATCCTGAGCCGGCCGGACCCGCAGGCCGCCCTGGGCTGGCTGATCGCCATGTCGCTGCTGATGGCCGCCGCCGTCGCCCTGCGCTGGCAGGGCCAGGGCTTCGAGTTCAACGGCCGCATGGCCGCCGCTACCCACGACTTGCGCACCCGCCTGGGGGAGCAGTTGCGCCGCATGCCGCTGGAGAAGATACAGGGCAAGCGGGCCGGGGAGGTGAACGCCACCCTGCTCGGCAACGTGGACGAGAACCTCTACTACAGCCTGCCGATCCTCAACCTGATCTTCATCGCCCTCATCACGCCGCTGACCACCGCCCTGGCACTGCTGGCCTTCGACTGGCGCCTGGCCCTGGCCCTGTTGCTGCTGTTCCCCGCCATCCTGCCGCTCTACCGCTGGCGCCGGCCGGCTTTCGGCCGCGGCATGCGCCAGTTGGCAGAGGCCCACGAGCACAGCAGCGCCGACATCGTCGAATACACCCAGGGGCTGCCGGTGCTACGCGCCGCCCGCTGCGCGGGCCAGCGGACCGAGCGTCTGAGCGCCGCCTTCGCCCACCTGGAGCAGATCCAGACCGAGAACCACCGCAAGGGGGCCAAGCCGAACCTAGTGGTCGCCAGCGTGGTGGAGCTCGGCCTGCTGTTGATCCTGGCCGCCGGCGTGACCTGGGTGGTCGGCGGTAGCCTGGACCTGGCGCTGCTGGCGGCGGTCTTCGTCATCGTCGCCCGCTTCGCCGAGCCCCTGGCCACCTTCGTGTTGTACACCGCCATGTTGGAGTTGATCGAGGCCGCCCTCGAGCGCA
>JANQFP010000091.1 GCA_028277795.1 Rhodospirillales bacterium | reverse complement strand
CGGGGAGATGACCGACACGTGAAGATGCATGGACTGGCAGCGAAGGAGGCCGTCCATGCCGTGGCGCGAGGTATCGGTTGTGGAAGAACGTCGGGAGTTCGTCCGTCTGGCGAAGGTGGAAGGAGCGAACCGCCGCGAGCTGTGCCGGCGGTTCGGGATCCACCCTTCGACGGGCTACAAGTGGCTGGCGCGGGGCGCGTGCGACCTGGAGGACCGTTCACGTCGGCCGCATACAAGCCCGGGCCGGACGGAAGCGCACATTGAGGCGCGCGTGCTTGCGGTGCGCGATGCCCATCCGGCCTGGGGCGCGCGCAAGGCCTGTGCCCGGGCTTGACCCGGGTATCGTGCGCTGTCTCGCGCGGGAGGGAATGACACCGCCGGCGCCCTCGGTGGTGCACGGGATTCTCAAGCGGAACGGTCGCATCCATCCTGCCGTGGGCGGCGCTCCTGCCGACCGGCGCTTCGAGAGGCCGGCACCGAACGACCTGTGGCAGATGGACTTCAAGGGCTGGATCAGGCTTTCGGACGGCCGGCGGTGCCATCCGCTGACGGTCGTGGACGATCACTCCCGCTACGCGGTGGGGCTGGAAGCGTGCTCCGACGAGCGGGGGGCCACCGTCAAGGCCCGTCTGGAGCGCATCTTCCGCCGCTACGGGTTGCCCGAGGCGTTCTTCGTCGACAACGGCACGCCCTGGGGAGATCCGTCCGGGGAGCGCTGGACGCGCTTCGAGGTGTGGCTGCTGAAGCTGGGCATCGGCCTCATCCATGCCAGGCCGTACCATCCCCAGAGCCGGGGCAAGAACGAGCGCTTCCACCGCACCCTGACGGCGGAGGTGCTGGCCCTGAGGCGCTTCGCCAGCTTCCCCGCCATGCAGCGCGCCTTCGACGCCTGGCGCGTCACCTACAATCTCGACCGGCCCCACGAGGCGCTGGACCAGGAGGTGCCGGCGTCCCGCTACCGGCCGAGCCCGCGGTCCATGCCCGCCCGCCTGCCCGAACCCCGCTACGACGAAGGCGAGATCGTGCGGACCGTACTCTCCACCAAGGACTACGTCTCCTTCAGGGGACAGCTGTGGAAGGTGCCCGGCGCGTTCCGCGGCGAGCGTGTCGCCATCCGGCCAGCCTCGGCCGACGGCCGCTTCGGCGTCTTCTTCGCCGCCCACAGGATTGCAGAGATCGACCTGACACGCCAAAAAGGCGTCGGCCATGTCCCCGAACACCCGTCGGCTATGTCCCCGGGCTGAACAACAAGCCCGGTGATCCACGACTGCGCCGCGCCCGGGACACGGGAGCCGAACCGGTCGGCGGGATCATCCTTCGAGGCTCGGGCTCTGCCCTCGCACCTCAGGATGAGGAGGGTTTGTCGACTAAGCGCCCTCATGAGGTGGGACAAGCCCGGTTACCATCCTTCATAAATCCAACCTCGCCCTGAGGTGCGACCCCGGCCTGAGGGCCGGGGGAGCCTCGAAGGGCGATGAAGCCGAACGACCGCGGTCTGCTGACGGAGATGGGTGCGGAGACGTTCCGGACGCCGGAGAGCCAACGCCTTGGGCGCCGCCCGCCAACTTTCAACCGAACAGTCGTGGGCCTGTCGGTCGATCCACGACTTGGCGACCGGTTCGTTTTGCGGTCGAGCGGATGAAATTCGTGGATGCTCGGCACAAGGCCGAGCATGACGGTTACGCGACGGGCTGGATTCGGTGGATTCACATTCGAAGTGCAACAGGGCTTTGGAGAAGACTTCGGTTGGGGTTTTGAAGCCGAGGCATTTTCTGGGCGTGTTATTGAACCGGGCGGCGAGGGTCTGCAGATC
>JANQFP010000088.1 GCA_028277795.1 Rhodospirillales bacterium | reverse complement strand
GTCGGCGCCGTGGAACTGCCCTGGCTCACCGTGCTCAGGCCCGGATTCCGCCATTGTTTCGTGGTCGTGCGGCGGGGCGACCACTGGGTGATCTGCGATCCGCTGTCCACCCATACGGTTCTCGACGTGGTGTCGGGCTTGGGCGTCGAAGACCTCGCCGGCTGGTACCGCGGTCGTGGCCTGACGGTGGTCGAGACGGCGGTGAGGCCGGCGCCGGGACATCCGGCACCGTGGCGTCCCTATACCTGCGTGGAGGCTGTGAAGCGGGTGCTGGCCATCGGGGCGCCGGCGGTCCTGACGCCGTGGCAGCTTTTCCGGTACTTGCGTGAAGAGGAAAAAAAACCTTGACAAAGCGGCAATGCCGGTATATGGTCCCATCATCGAACGCCACGAGTGTGTCCCGAGCCCGCCGGCTGCCGCCGAGCGGGCTTTTTGTCCGAATACCGGACTCACCCGACCGCACGGACCCGTCCCGCCAGGCTCTCCCGCGGGGCGGACCAGACCGAGGAGACCGAGCAGCCATGGCTGGACTTTTCTCATCGCCGGCCCCGCCGCCACCACCGCCGCCGCCACCGCCGCCCGGGCCCGATCCCGAGGAGGAGAAGCGCCGCCAGCGCCAGGAGATCCTGCGCCGGCGCCGCAGGGGCCGCGCCGGGACCGTCGCCACATCGCCGCGCGGGCTCCTCGACGTGAAGGATCCGACGGCCCGCGGCAAGACCCTGTTGGGAGAGTAGTCATGACGGGCATCACCGTGCGCCAGGCGGTCGAGCGGTTCCGGCTGGCCAAGGAGCGTCGCGCCGTCTGGGAGGCCCATTGGCGCGAGTGCTACGACTACGCGCTGCCCCAGCGGGACGGCACCGTAGGCGTCCGCCGGCCCGGCGAGAAGAAGACCGACAAGCTGTTCGACGGCACCGCCCCCGACGCGGTCGACCAACTCGCGGCCAGCCTGCTCGCCCAGTTGACGCCGCCGTGGGCGCGCTGGTTCGGGCTCACCGCCGGGGCGGACGTGGCGGCCGCCGAGCGCGACCTGCTGGCCCCCGAGCTGGAGCGCGCGGCGGCGGTGCTGCAGTCCCATTTCGACCGCTCCAACTTCGCCGTCGAGATGCACCAGTGCTATCTGGACCTGGTCACCGCCGGCACCGCCAGCCTGCTGTTCGAGGAGGCGGGGGCGGGTGAGCCGTCGGCCTTCCGCTTCACCGCCGTGCCCCTGGCGCAGGTGGTGCTGGAGGAGGGGCCGGCTGGCCGCCTCGACGTCACCTTTCGCGCCAGTGAATTGACCCAGGCCCAGCTCCGCAGCCGCTTTCCCGGCGTCGCCTTGCCCGATGACCTGGCCGCGGACCGGGACAATACGAACCGGCCCGTCGCCGTCCTCGAGGCGGTGGTGCCCGACGGCGCCGGCTACGCCTACCTGGCCATGGTCGGCGACGGCATCGCCGGCCACGAGCCGGTGCTGCTGCGCGAGGGCCGCTTCGCCGCCTCGCCGTTCATCAACTTCCGCTGGCTCAAGGCGCCCGGCGAGTCCTACGGGCGGTCGCCGGTGATGAAGGCCCTGCCCGACATCAAGACCGCCAACAAGGTGGTGGAGTTGGTCCTCAAGAACGCCACCATCGCCGTCACCGGCATCTGGCAGGCCGACGACGACGGGGTGCTCAACCCGGCCACCATCAAGCTGGTGCCCGGCACCATCATTCCCAAGGCGGTGGGCTCCAAGGGCCTGACCCCCCTGGTGGCGCCGGCCCGTTTCGACCTCTCGCAGGTGGTCCTGGAGCAGTTGCGCGACCAGATCCGCCGCGCCCTGCTGGCCGACAAGCTGGGCCAGGTCAACAGCCCGCGCATGACCGCGACCGAGGTCCTCGAGCGGGCCGCCGACATGGCGCGCATCCTCGGCGCCACCAACGGGCGCCTGCAATCGGAGCTGCTGATGCCGTTGGTGGGCCGGGCCCTGGCCATCCTTGCGCGGCGCGGCGAGATCCCGGAAATCGTCATCGACGGCCGGGTGGTCGACCTGGAGTACAAGTCGCCCCAGGCCCGCCACCAGGCCCAGCGGGACGTCCAGAACACGCTGCTGTGGCTGGACGCCGTCAAGGGCCTGGGCCCGGCGGCCATGGCCTCCGTCGACGAGGCGGCGACAGCCCGCTGGCTGGGCCGCGCCTTCGGCGTGCCGGGCGAGCTTATCCGCGAGGCGCCGATGCCTGCGAGCTCGCCGCTTGCCGATGCGGGCCTCGCCGACACCGCGGCGGAGATGGCCGAGGAGGTGGTCGGAGCGCTGGCCGCCGCCGAGCCGGTCGCGTCCGGGGAGGCGATCGATGGCGACCGATGATCCCGGTTGGGCGTGGTTCGACGGACCGCGGCCCGCCGACCCGGCCGTCGCCGAGGCCGCCGAACGGGAGCTGGCGCTCGCCTTCGCCCGCTGCTTCCGCGGCGCCGAAGGCACCCGGGTGCTGGATCACCTGCGGGCGCGCACCGTGAACCGGGTGCTCGGCCCGGATGCGCCCGACACCTACCTGCGTCACCTGGAGGGCCAGCGCCAAATGGTCGCCGCCATCGTCGCACTCGTCGACCGGGGCCGCGACGGCGGCCCCATGACATAGGAGATCGTCCATGACCGAAACCCTTCTGGAGGCCGCGGCCACCGAGTCTGGGGAGCCCGAAGGCGCGGCGACGCCCGACGAGTCAGTAGACGGGCGTCCGGCGGGCCTGCCGGACAAGTTCTGGGATGCCGACGGCGGCACCGTGCGCACCGAGGCGCTGGCCAAGTCCTACCTGGAGCTGGAGCGCAAGCTGGGCGGCCTGGCCGGCCGTGGCGTGCCCGATGGTCCGGACGGCTACGAGATCACCCTCGCCGACGACCTGGTCACCCCGGACCCGGAGGTCAACGCGCGGCTGCACGCCGCCGGCTTCACCCAGGACCAAGTGCAGCTTGTCTACGACCTGGCGCTGGAGCGCCTTCGGCCGGCGGCCGAGGACCTAGCCGCCGAGATGCGCGCCCGCGGCCACATCGAGCGGCTGGTGACGCACTTCGACGGCGAGGACAAGTGGCGCGAGGCGTCGCGCCAGATCAGCGCCTGGGGCCGCGCCCACCTGCCGCCCGAGGCCTTCGAGGCCCTGGCGTCGTCCTACGAGGGCATCGTCGCCCTGCAACGCATGATGGACCACGGCGAGCCCGGGCTGGTCGGCGGCGGCACCGCCGGCGCGGACGTGAGCGAGGCGCAACTCAAGGAGGCCATGCGCGACCCCCGCTACTGGCGCGACCGCGATCCCGCGACCGTCGCCCAGGTCCGCGACGGCTTCCGGCGCCTGTATCCGGACTGACCGGAGGCCGGCAACCGCTCCATCCCGAAGCCGGGCAATATTCCGAATGAGGAGTCGCTCCAATGACCCGACACGACCGCATGTACATTCCCGATCCCATGGGCCGGGTCGGTCAAGGCCGATGGACCACGCGTCCGCGTCCCAATGACCAGCCGCCCGCCCGGCGCACCCACATCTCGAATCTCGACGATTTTCTCGCCCTCGAGGGTTCGGTCGGTTGGAAGGGTGCCAACGCCCGTGCCGACGTCAGCCGCGTCGAGACCCTGCTCGGTCTCACTGGCGATCTGCGCCTCGACCAGACGGACGAGCCCACGGGGTACTTCGGTAAGCGGCTGGACAACGCCATCCGGTCATACCAGAAGCGGCAAGGCCTAACCGTCGACGGCCACATCAATCCTCGCGGCGAAACGATCACGAGACTTGCCGTCCAACTCAAATCCGATGGAGACGGTGGCAAAGGCGGCGGCGGTGACCCTAGCGATCGCGGCGCCAGCGGTGGCGCGCGTGGCGGCGGTCAAGGCCCGAACAAACCCGGTGACGGGCGTGATGGAAAAGGCGGCGCCAAGACACCTGGGGGCATGGGTCGGTCCCTCCACGGTCCGCACGATCATTTCGGATTTCCGGCAGGGCCGCCAGGAGGACTCCGTTTTCACGGGCGTGGGTGAAAGCTGCGGCGCTCGCCTTGTCAGACGCTTCGGTTCACGCATATCCACTACGGTCAGTGATCGAAGGGCGTGTTGATTTCGCGACAAAAGGTTGTAGAGTCCTCACGTGCATGTGGCGCCGATTGAGGATGACCTAAGGTTGTTCATTCTCGAAAGAGCTCTCGGCTTGATTGTCCTGGCGCTGTGCGCTTGGACCATCTTCAAGGACCCGCTATCTCTGGAGTTGGTGCGGCTGCAGGGCTTCAATTTGCTGCAGACTCATGAATCGCGTGCCACGCCTCCGCCGGACGAACAGCCGGTCACCATCGTCGCCATCGACGAGGCGAGCCTGGCCGCGGTCGGCCAGTGGCCGTGGCCGCGGACGGTGATGGCGCGGCTGGTGGACCGCCTCTCGGACGCGGGCGCGTCGGCCATCGGTCTCGACGCCGTGTTCGCCGAGCCCGACCGCACCAGTCCCGACCGGATCGTCCGATCCGTGCCGGGCCTGCCGGCCGAGGTGCGCGGGGCCCTGGAGGGTCTGGACGACCACGACGCGGTGTTCGCCCGGTCCATCTCGCGGAGCCGCGTCGTGCTCGGCCAGGCGGGGAGCTGGGATGCGCCGGAATCGGCAGATCGGCCACCCCTGGCGGGGGTCGTCAAACCGGACGATCCCGATGTCCAGCGGTTCCTGCCGCACTTTCCGTCCCTGGTCCGGAACATCCCCGAATTGGAGACGGCAGCCGCGGGGCACGGAATGTTCTCGTTCTTCATCAGGCCCGACGGCGTGGCGCGTTGGCTGCCCACCCTGTTCGTCCATGACGGGGTCACCTATCCCGGCTTGTTCGTCGAGATGCTGCGGGTGGCGAAAGGCCGACCCGAGATTCTGGTCGAGGGGCGGGGCGAGGGCGTCGACACCATCCGTATCGCGGACGACCTCACGCTGCACCCGGACCGCTGGGGTCGCGTCCAGATCTGGTACTCGCTGTCCGATCCGGGGCGATACGTCTCGGCGGCCGACGTCCTGTCGGGCAGCGTCGCAGCCGAGCGGATCGCGGGCAAGCTCGTCCTGGTGGGGGCCACGGCCGCCGGGCTCCTGGACCTCAATGTGGCGCCCAACGGCGAGTCGATTCCAGGCGTGGAAATCCACGCCCAGGCCATCGAGTGCACCCTCGCGGGGACCTGCCTCACCCGGCCCCGCCACGCGTTGACCATCGAGGTCGTCGTGGTCGTGGTACTGGGGCTCGCCATGATCGTGGCCCTGCCCCTCTGGCATGCGGTCGCCGTGCTGCCGGCCGTCCTGGCGCTCGAAGCCGCCCTGGCCGCGTTCGCCTGGGGCCTGATGCGGACCACCGGCGTCCTATTTGACGCCGCGAACCCTGGGTGGGTGCTGGCCGCCGTCTACCTGGCCCTGACCTGGGGGCGCATGATCGCGCGCGAGAGGGCCCGGCCCGCCTGAGCCCCGGTTTCGTTTGGCGCATCTCGCCTGTTCATCTGTATTTCGCCATCGGAGAACCCGCCTCCCGTGAGGGGGCCGGCCCGACGGTCACGACCCGTCTCCCTCGCCGGCGGTCCGGCCACAACCGGCCGAGGGGAGCCGTTTCACCCCGGGTGCTGCCCGGGGCTTTTCACACCATCGCAGGAGAATGACGCATGTCGACGACCGTCGAACAGTCGTTCATCAAGCACTTCCAGGCCGAGGTCCACCTGCAGTACCAGCAGATGGGCTCCAAGCTGCGCAACACGGTGCGGACCAAGGACAACGTGGTCGGCTCGTCCACCACCTTCCAGAAGGTGGGCAAGGGCACGGCCAGCACCAAGGCGCGGCACGGCAAGGTGCCGGTGATGAACGTCGATCACACCCCGGTGGAGGTCACCCTCGCCGACTACTACGCCGGCGACTGGGTGGACAAGCTGGACGAGCTCAAGACCAACATCAACGAGCAGCAGGTGGTCGCCAAGGCCGGCGCCTACGCGCTGGGCCGCAAGACCGACGAGCTGATCATCGCCCAGCTCGACACCTCCACCAACTACGCCCTGGACGGCACCACGGCACTCACCAAGACCAAGGTGCTGCTGGCTTTCGAGATGCTGGGCGAGGCCGACGTGCCCGACGACGGCGAGCGCTTCGCCGTGGTCGGCTGGAAGCAGTGGTCGGACCTGCTGGGCATCGAGGAGTTCGCCAACGCCGATTATGTGGGCGACGACCAGCTGCCGTGGAAGGGGACCCAGGCCAAGCGCTGGTTGGGCACCTTGTGGATCCCCCACTCCAGCCTGACCAAGACCGGAACCGTGCGGTTCTGCTACTGGTACCACCGCACCGCCATCGGCCATGCCATCGGGTCGGACGTCAAGACCGACATCACCTGGCATGGCGACCGGGCGGCCAACTTCATCAACAACATGATGAGCCAGGGGGCCGGGCTGGTCGATCCCGCGGGGATCGTCAGCATGCGGTGCCTCGAGAGCTAGGGAGGTCGGCATGGCCTATCAGTCCAAGGACCTCAGCGTCCTCGCCTACGCCAACGGCTTCACGCTGTGGCACTACACGACGGTGGACACGGCGGCGGTCGTGGACACCGAGGACTACTTCAACGACGCGTCCCACATGCTGCGCGTCGGCGACATGATCATGGCCAACGTGGACACCGACGGCACCCCTGCCGCCGGCATCTTCCTGGTCAACGCCAATGCGGCCGGCGTTGTCGATGTCGCCGACATCACGGCCGTGGGCGGCACCGACACCGACTAAGACGGCCCCTCTCCCGGCCGGATACGGCCCTCACCCCCGGGGAGCGCTCGCTCCCCGGGGGATCTTCGTCCACGCAAGGTACCTGCGGATGTCTTCTTCGTCATATCCGAGCAGGCGTCCGGTCTCCCGGTCATCCTGCTCAGTCGCATTCCGGCGTCCGGTGAAGATGGCCTCGTTGATCCGACACACGGCGTCGATGCGCCATTCCTCGCCCGGAAGCGCGTAATAGACGAACCGCGTCGGGAACTCGGCGACCGGGTTCTCGTAAACATCCTCGCGCATCACGAGGGCCCCGGATTCCAAATGAGGCGCGAACTCGGCTTCAGGCGTTTCGTAGGATGCCGGCACCGTGTCGCAGAACATCGCCATGGGCTTCGCGCCGGACAGCATGAGCTCCAGTTCCCTGAACTCATGGGGTCCGATGCCGTCGGGAGGATCATCGGAGCGTTTAGGTTTTCCGGTCTCCGTCATGTCGTGTGGCCTGCCTGGAGCATCGAAGGATACGGCCATTCGGGTCGCGCCGGAACCGTCTAACGGGTGATGGCGCGACGCTGCTTGAAATGCTGCACACGAGAACGAAACGATCATATTTAACTATCTGAATATTAATAATAAATATAATATTAACTTAAATACAATTAAACTAACTCTATGGCCATGGAGCGGCCCTTCGATCCGCAAACCGAATAACCTATATTTCAGTTAATAGCCCACCACCGCAGACGTGGTGGGACGCCCAGTACCACCCAAGTCCCAGGAGGCACCCGATGGCCCTCAGCGATATAGCGCTCTGTTCGCGCGCCCTGCTCAAGATCGGCGCCGGCAGCATCGCGTCCTTCGACGAGGGCACGGCGGAAGCGGAGGTGGCGGCCAACCTGTTTCCGTCCACCCGCGACGCCCTGCTCAGCGCCCACCCATGGAGCTTCGCCACCGGCCAGGCCACCCTGGCCAAGCTGGCTGCGGAGCCGGTGGCCGACTACGAGCATGCGTTCCAGCTTCCCGCCGACTTCCTGCGCGCCCTGTCGGCCGGGGCCGGGGGCCGGGGGCGCGGGGTCGATTACCGCATCGCGGAGCGGCGGCTGCACGCCCACGTGGACGAGGTGGTGCTCACTTACATCTTCCGGCCCGCCGAATCGGAGTTCCCGCCTTTCTTCGACGCCGCGCTCATCGCCCGCCTGGCCGCCGAGTTCTGCATCCCGCTGACCGAGAGCACCAGCCGCGCCGACAGCCTGCACAAGCTCGCCGACGCCGAGTTCCGCCGCGCCAAGGTCATCGATTCCCAGCAGGAGTCGCCGGGCCGCATCGAGGACTTCACCCTGATCGAGGTACGCCGCTGATGGTCCGCATCCGATCCCACAAGACCAGCTTCGCCGCCGGCGAGGTCTCGCCGCGCCTGCTCGGTCGCGGCGACCTCCGGGCCTACAGCAACGGCGCCGGACGCCTGCGCAACGTGTTCATCCACCCGACGGGCGGGCTCAACCGGCGGCCCGGGCTGCGCCACGTGGACACCGCCCGCGGCGACGGCCGGCTGGTGGCCTTCGAGTTCAACACCGAGCAGATCTACCTGCTGGTGTTCACGGACCAGCATGTGGACGTCTACCGCGACGGCGTCGCCGTGGCCGATTTCGCCGCGCCGTGGACCGCCGCCCAGGTGGCGCAGCTCGGCTGGACCCAGAGCGCCGACACCCTGCTGGTGGTCCACCCGGAAGTGCCGCCCAAGACCGTCACCCGGACGTCCGACAGCGACTGGACAATCGCCGACTGGGTGTTCCTCGAAGAGGGCGGACGCATTCAGCAGCCCGCCCACAAGTTCGCCGACGTCGACGTGACCCTGACCCCGAGCGCCACCACCGGCACCATCACCATCACCGCGTCGGCCGACGTCTTCGTCGCCGGCCACGAGAACACCCGGTTCCGGTTGGTTGGGAAGGAGGTGGAGCTGACGTCGGTGACTTCGGCCACCCAAGCCCAGGCGACGGTCAAGGAGACCCTGACCGGGACGGCCGCCACCAAGGACTGGCAGGAACAGGCGTTCTCGGCGGTCCGAGGGTGGCCGACGGCGGCGTGCTTCCATCAGGACCGACTAGTGATCGGCGGCTCGCGGGACCTGCCCAACCGGCTGTGGCTGTCCAAGTCCGCCGACCTGTTCAACTTCGACCAGGGCGAGGGCCTCGACGACGAGGCCATAGAGTTCGCCATCCTGTCCGATCAGGTGAACGCCGTCCGCGCGGTGTTCTCGGGGCGCCATCTGCAGGTATTCACGTCGGGCGCCGAGTGGATGGTGGCCGGCGATCCGCTGACGCCGACCAACGTGCAGCTCCACCGCCAGACCCGGATCGGCTCGTCGGTCGACCGAACGGTCCCGCCCCGCGACGTGGATGGCGCCACTCTGTTCGTGCCGCGCAACGGCCCCGAGCTGCGCGAGTTCCTGTTCGCCGACGTGGAGCAGGCCTACCAGTCCCGCGACGTGGCCATGCTCGCCCAGCACCTGATCGACAGTCCCCTGGATCAGGACTACGACACCTCCGGCCGGCTGCTGCATCTGGTCATGACCAACGGTACCCTGGCCACGGTGACCATGTTCCGGGCCGAACAGGTCACCGCCTGGTCCTTGCAGGAGACCGACGGTCAGTTCCGCTCCGTGGCCGTCGTCGGGGACGAGACCTACGTCCTCGTGCAGCGGGCTGGCGTCGCCCTCATCGAGGTCTTCGATCCGGCGCTGTACGTGGACTCCGGCCTGGTCGGCACGTCGGCGACGCCCAAGTCCACGTGGAGCGGCCTCGATCATCTGGAGGGCCGGACCGTAAAGGTACGGGCCGACAGCGCGGTGCGTGCCGACGCCGTTGTTCAGAGCGGCGTGGTGGTGCTCGACGAACCCGCCTCGGAGGTGCAGATCGGCCTCGCCTTCGCGCATACGGTGGAGCCCCTGCCGCCGGCGGTCCAGGCGGCCGGCGGCAGCAACCAGGGAGGCCGTCTGCGGCCGGTGTCCGCCACCTTCCGCCTGCACGAAACGCCGGCGTTGCGCCTGGATATGGGGCGCGGCTTCGTCGACGTTCCCTTCAAGCGGTTCGGCGCCGGCGTCCTGGACGCGCCGCCGCCAAGCTTCACCGGCGACAAGACCGTGCGGGCCCTGGGCTGGCGGCACGACGGGACCGAGCCGTTGTGGCGCATCCAACAAGACACGCCGCTGCCCTTCAGCCTGCTGTCGGTGGTCACCGAAGTCAGTCTAAACGACTGACCCGACATTGCGCAGCACGACGAGGTCTTCTGTAAGGGAAGTCAGGCCGAGAAGGGCAGCTGGCCGATCACCGGCCAATTCATTTCGTGTCTCAGGAGGACAAGCTCATGGGAGATATCGCCTCTGTGGCGTTGCCGACGCTGATGTTCATCCAGCAGGAACGAATGCGGAAAGCGGCCATGCAGGCCGCGCAAGCGGATGCGCAGAACCGAACAAATCAGATTCGGGCGACCCGAGCCATCGAGGAGCGGCGGCGCCAGGAGCGCCTGAAGCGGGCGATGGCGGCGCAGAGGGCGCAATTCGGGGCCCGCGGACTCGGGTCCGGCGGGTCGGCCGATGCGGTGCTCGCCGGACTCGCCGCCGAGGCGAGTCGGCAAAGCGGGGAGTCGTCCCGGCTTACAGACCTTGCCGTGGGCCGCATCGGTGACAGCTTGGCTCACCGCCAACGCATCAACCTGCTCGAGGCGACCAATGCCCGGATCCGCTTCGCCGACGACATGCTCAGCCCCAACGGGCGGTTCACGTCGCTGCTGACCCGATAGGCGTGTCGAGCTGACAGGACAACACCCATGACCGATCACATCACCATCGGCGACATCACGCCACGCATCCAGTACACGGCCGACGGGGCGCAAACCCAATTCACGTATCCGTTCCCCGTCTTCGAAGACGCCGACCTGGAGGTCTACGAGGACGCCACCCTCAAGACCCTCACCACCCACTATACGGTGGCGGGTGCCGGCGACGACGACGGCGGTACCGTAACCTTCCTCACCGCTCCGGCCGACGGGGTCGTGGTGACGCTGCGGCGCAACGTCGCCATCAAGCGGACCACCGATTTCCAGGAAGCCGGCGAGTTCCGCGCCAAGGTTATCAACGACGAGCTGGACAAGCTCGCCGCCGGCCTGCAGCAGGTGGAGACCGAAGCGGAGCGCGGCCTCAAGCTCAGCCCCACCGACACCGCCACCGCCATGACCCTGCCCGACAAGGCGACCCGGGCCAGCAAGTTCCTCGGCTTCGACGGCGAAGGCGACCCGATCGCGTCGGCGGGAACCGTGGGCGAAAACGCCGTTCCGGTCAGCGCCTACGCCGAGACCCTGCTCGACGACGCTGACGCGGCCGCGGCGCGGAGCACCCTGGTCCTCGGTCCGGCGGCGGTGGAGGCCGTGGCCGCCGGCGGATCCGGTGACCTGCTGCGCGCCGACGGTGACGGCTCCAGCCTCACCGGCATCCAGACGGCCGACCACGTCGCCCGCGCCAACATCCTGCTCAACGCCTTCCGTATTGCGGTCAACGGGGGCTTGAGCGTGCAGAACATGGTGGACGGGGTGGTCGACGAATTCGAGGACGAGACCGGTGTGGACACGGCCGCTTCGACCAACGAGACCTACGACGCCTCCGGCGACTACTACCATACAGGCAGCGCCGGTTACGGCGCCGACCTCATCACCGGCGGCGAGACCTACTCGGCGTCCCATGGCGCGAATCCCGGGAACGCGGCCGACGGCAGCCAGGCGACCTACTGGCAAAGCGGCAACCAGACGGGGGACGTCTGGTGGAAAGTGGACTTCGGGGCCGGAAACGAGAAGGCCGTCACCAAGGTCGCGATGGACCAGTTCGTGTCCGACGGCGTTGCCAGCAACACCACCTACGTCGAGGGTTCCAACAACGACAGCGACTGGATGACGCTGCACACCGAGGCCAGCGAGCCGGCGACCAACAACGCCACCTACACCTTCGAGTTCGGCAACGCGGCGGCCTACCGGTACGTGCGGGTGCGGATCAACCGGGGGGTGCTCGGCAATTTACGTGTCGAGGACTTCCAGATGCACGAAAACCTCTCGCCGCAGGACATGACGCTGATTTCCGAGGCGACAACGGCCCAGGCCCAGCCCGACGAGGTGTTCATCGTCGTCTGGGAGCAGGACGTGGACAGCGTCACGCTGAACACGGACCTCAAGGCCTGGGCGTCCCGCGACGGCGGCACCACCTGGACCCAGATCACGCTGTCCGAGGATGCGGGCGTCACGACCGGCCGTGTGCTCACCGGCACTGCCGACATCTCGGGCCAGCCTGCCGGCTCCTCCATGAAGTGGAAGCTGACCACCCACAACACCAAGGAGCAGCGCATCCTCGGCGTGGGTCTGCAATGGAGTTGAGCGAACGGTCGGTCCGCCATGAGGCAGACCGCCACGCCGACCCCTCGCCCACACCGACACGGAAAGGAGGAAGCCATGGCCATGAAGCGCTTGCGATCCCAAGACCCCACCCGCGCCGACAAGGCGTTCCTCGCCGGCACCGACCACGAGATCCTCAAGGCGGTGGAGAAGACCCTGCGTGCCCTCGGGCCGTCTCCTGAGCTGGAGGCCCTGCTCGACCTGCGGAACGGCGCCCGCCGGCGACTCGCACAACAGACGCACGCGACGAGACGCGCGTGATCCCCCTCAACGGACCACGGGACAACCGTCTAAAAAACCATGGAGCACCCTGCGTCGGCCCCTCCGCGGACCCGCCACGACCGCCGGGAGAGCCACGACTCACCCGACCTGGATCGGGTGCGGCGGTCCCTTGCAGCGTCCCTGCCAGCGGCGTTGCACGCGGCCATGGCGGCCTATCACGACTTCGTCGCCACCGGCGTCCCCGGTGACCCGAAGGCATTCGCGGCCTATCACGCAGGCTGCCGGGCGGCGCTGGCCCACGCGGAGTCCCTGGTCAAACTGATCCGCTGGATCGAGGCAGGAGGTACCGGCACCGCCGGAATGGCCAACGACTCCGCTGCCGGGCTCATTGCCGAGGCCCGCGCCGCCCTGCAAGACCTCTCGAACCGCGGCTGAGGCCGCGCCATGCCCCATCGATCCCGCGGCGTCGAGTCGGCCGCCACCCTGTCCGAGTTCGTCTGGATCTGGAACCGACGGCAGGGATTGACGACCCCGCGGCTGCATCTGCGGATCGCCCGCTGGCTGGAGGCGCGCCGGCAGGCCGGCGACCGCGAGCTGCTGCTGCTCGCCTTCCGCAACAGCGGCAAGTCCACCTTGGCCGGGCTGTTGTGCGCTTGGCTCCTGGGCCGTGACCCGGACCTGCGCATCCTGGTCATGGCCGCCGACCACGCCCTGGCCCGCAAGATGGTGCGCAACGTCAAGCGCATCATCGAGCGCCATCCGCTGACCCGCGACCTCAAGCCCGTGCACACGGACCAGTGGGCGTCGGATCAGTTCACGGTGGCGCGTCCGGCCGAGCTGCGCGACCCCTCCATGCTGGCCAAAGGCATCGGCGCCAACGTGACCGGCTCGCGGGCCGACGTCATCATCTGCGACGACGTGGAGGTTCCCAACACCTGCGGCACCGCCTCCAAGCGCGCCGACCTGCGCCATCGACTGGAGGAGCTGGACTACGTGCTGGTGCCGGGCGGCCTCACGCTCTTCATCGGCACGCCGCACACCTACTACACCATCTACGCCGAGCAGGCGCGCCGCGACGCCGGCGAGGAGCAGCCGTTCCTCGACGGCTATCGGCGCCTGGCCCTGCCGCTTCTTGATGCCCGGGGGCGCAGCCGCTGGCCCGAGCGTTTCCCGCCGGAGCGCATCGAGGCCATCCGCCGGCGCACCGGGCCCAACAAATTCGCCAGCCAGATGATGCTGACGCCGGTGAACGTCGCCGACGGACGCCTCGATCCGGATCGCCTGCGGGTCTACGACGACGAGCTGGTCTATGCCGAGACCAACCGTCAGGCGACCCTGACCCTGGGCGGCCGGCGCCTGGTCTCGGCCTCATGCTGGTGGGACCCGGCGTACGGGTCACCGGGCCGCGGCGACGCCAGCGTCATCGCCGCCGTGTTCACCGACGAGGGCGGCGACTACTGGCTGCACCGGGTGCGCTACCTGGAGCACGACCCGGCGACCGTCGCCGAGGTGGACGAGGCGACCCAGCAGTGCCGCCAAGTGGCGGCCTTCGGGCGCGACCTGTGGCTGCCCGCCGTCACCCTGGAGACCAACGGCCTCGGGCGCTTCCTGCCGGGGCTGCTGCGCCGCGAGCTGGCGGCGGCCGGCCTCGCCTGCGCCGTGGTCGAGGTGGCGACGACCCGGGCCAAGGACCTGCGCATCGTCGATGCCTTCGACGCGGTGCTGGCGGCCCGCCGCCTGCACGCCCACCGCAGCGTCTGGGATACGCCGTTCATTGCCGAGATGCGCGAATGGCGCCCCGGCGACGGCGGCCGCGACGACGGCCTGGACGCAGTCACCGGCTGCCTGCTCAGCGAGCCGGTGCGTCTGCCCCGCGTGCCCCCGCCGTCAGCCGGCGACGCGTGGGCCCGCGCCAACTGGCGCGCGGGGCGCGAGACCCACCGGGCGGAAACCGAGTTCGAAGTTTGAGGATAACCTCAGGGCCCCTTGCGTCGGTCGCGAAGGTCGTCCAAGGCTTCCGGATGGCGGTCGAGTACCCGCAGCAGGTTGCTCATGGGCCGACTCACCATGGTGGTCCGACTTTCGTACTTCTGAAAGGCACGCGGGCCACCACCGAGGATGTCGCTGGCGGCGCGTTGGCTCAGATTCAGCTTTCTGCGTACGCGCCGGACTTCGTCGGCGGACAACAGGTGGTCGGCCTCTGCCTTGAGATCCAAGAAAGCCATGTCCGTGGCCTGCATGTCGGCCGGCTCCAACAGAACTTCGTCGCACGACCGGCAGTACCACCCGGGCTGTTGCACATCCGCCGTCAAGCCCTTGTAGGAGATTGTGTCCGCGCGGACATCGCGCGCCATGTCTCCGCCGCACGCCGGGCAGGTTCGAATGTCGGATTTCGCCATGGCTGCCTCCTCCTTGAGATTGCCGCCAGCCGTCATTTCTCCTTGAACGACAGCAGGGTGAATTCGCCCACGGCGTCCGCAGTGAACTTCACGTAAAGCACGATTCCTTCGAAGGACACGTTGTAGACGTCCTGCCAAACGCGATGGTCGACACGGGATGTCATCGACTTCACGAAGTGCTGCCGCTCCACGCGTTCCAAGGCCGCTTTCATGTCGTCGTATCCGAACCCGATGGCCTGGGCGTCACGGACAGCGGTACGGGTGAAAGGGACCCGATCGGTGGCCACGGCGCCCTTGAAGGCTTCGAGATCGTACGCGGGCCTGCGCTTGTCCACTTGAAGAAGATGGCACCATATTGGTGCCAAATCAAGGAGTATCGGCACCACAATGGTGCCAATTAGGGATCTCGCGTCACCGCATTCGCAATCCCCGGTCGCTCTGCCCCGCCCCGTCGGGGCGTTTTTCTTTGCCACCACGAGGAGCTTCCCATGATCGAGTCCTGGAACGTCGACGTGATCTGGTGGATCACGGCGGTGGAGCTGCCCACCCTGGCCGCCCTGTTCTGGCTCAGTTGGCGCAACCGGCGCGACGCCGACCGCGCCATCGAGCACAACCGCTGGACCTTCGAGGCCAAGCTGGCGGGCCTGCGCGAGAACCTCGCCGCCTACAAGCTGGAGGTGGCCCAGTCCTATGCCTCCATCGGCTACCTCAAGGAGGTGGAGCGGCGCCTCACCGACCACCTGGTCCGCATCGAGGATAAGCTGGACGCGGCCGGCCACGCCCACCCGCGCGCGCACCAGGTGCACCCAGGGGCCCTGCCATGACGGCCCGTGAAGCCCGGCCCGGACGGGCCGATCCGGTAGCAGCTGATCGCCGGCCCAAGTCCGGCACGGCGGCGACGGACCCGGCCATCGACACCCTCGCCCGGACCATCTGGGGTGAGGCCCGCGGCGAGACCGTGCGCGGCCAGGAAGCGGTGGCGGCCGTGGTCATGAACCGCGTCCGCCGGGCCGAGGAGCGCGGTGGCTACTGGTGGGGCGACACCGTCGAAACGGTGTGCCGGAAGCCGTGGCAGTTCTCATGCTGGAATGAAAACGATCCTAACCGGATCAAGATCCTCTCGGTGACCGGCGACGACCCGGTGTTCGCCGCCTGCCTGCGCATCGCCCGGCGCGCGGTGCGGCGGGTGCTCAAGGACCCGACCCGGGGCGCCACCCACTACCACGCCAAGGGGCTGCTGCCGCCGTGGGCCCGGGATAAGCGGCCGTGCGCCGAGATCGGCCATCACCTCTTCTACAACGATGTGGAGTGAGCCATGTTGACCGCGCTTCTGGGCCCCCTGGTCGCCGGCGTGTTCGGCGTCATCGACAAGGCCGTCGAAGACAAGGACCAGGCGACCCGCATCAAGTCCAAGCTCCAGGAGATGGTGCTCACCGGCCAGCTGAAGGAGATCGAGCAGGCGGCCTCCATCATCGTCGCCGAGGCCCGTGGCGAGAGCTGGCTGCAACGCAACTGGCGGCCCATGCTGATGGTGCTGTTCGGCCTGATCGTCGCCAACAATTACCTGGTCGTGCCCCTGTTCGGCACCCCGTCTGCCGACATCCCGCCCGACATGTGGGATCTGCTCAAGCTGGGCGTCGGCGGCTACGTGCTCGGCCGCTCGGTGGAGAAGGGGGTGAAGGTGTGGACGGAGCGGTGACAAGCGTCCGAGACGAAGTGTCTCGTTTAAATAACCGTCGCGGTGTCATCGACCAATGACCAACCCTTGCCCGCTAACTCTCATCGAGTGGGAGGATAGCGCTCAGCCGATCCCCAATTGGGCCTACCTGTCCGAATTTGAGCCCACGCCGGCGATCCGATGTCTGTCCGTAGGTTGGCTGATTCATGACGGGCGGGATGTCAAAGTGATTGCCCCCAATATGGGCAGAATTGACGAAGGAAATAGCGTGCAGGTTTCCGGTGTAATCCGCATCCCTGCACGCTGCGTAGTGCGTCTTGTCGAACTCGATGAGCCCGAGATCGCTATTTCCGCTTCTTCGGCCCCTGACCCTTCTTTTCATCCTGAGAAAGGACGGAGCCGGCAAGCGTTTTAGCATCCTTGACCGTCGGTTTCTTGGCGCCAGATAGCACCTTACCCGCGAGAGAGGATGCTTTGCTTGACGATTGCTTCTTGGGCATTGAACCCTCCATTTGTGGGTGACAGAATCCTGAGATTCCGATACATTAATGCCCATAGGAAGGGGGCACCTGCCCCCAGCCTATGGGATTAGGCACGGTCTCAAGAGCAGTGGATGCCTGACCGGTGTAACGGTCTGAACATCCACGAGAGGGTACCGTGGCATCCTCGCCTACCTCCTTAACTGGGGACTACCTCCCCCAGTTGAGACCGGTTGGGCACCGGAAGTTCAGTCGAGAAGGCCTTTGCCCTCTCGGCTATCGAATGGCGAAGCGTCACCTTCGCCCGTGATCTTAGAAGCGCTCTCGGAACTGTCTTCTGAGAGCGCTTCTTCTTTCCTAATTCGCCAATTGCCGCCACCAATGCTCTCAACTAGGCCCTGTTGCGCAAGCCCCATCAATGCGCCTTGTATTCGTCGGCCGATCAATCCGTCGCCAAAGTCCAACTTCTGATCCTGGGCTCGCTTCTTGAGACCCGCAACGTTCCATGTCCCACCTAGACGGAGGCATCCCAGCGTAAACTCTTGAATACCCATATTGAATTGGGCCGCTGTCTGTTCATCCGCATTCGCATCAGATACATCCCCAAATCGACGGTTTTCAGCATCCAGAAGTGCTTGCAGTGCGCTTCGCTCATTAACCAGTTCGTCTAGACGCCTAGTGAGTTCTTCTCTCTGACGGCTTAGTGCGTCCAGGCGTTCTACCAAATCGCGTCGGATATCGCGCATTAAATCACTCCCTTTCCTGCTTCCTACCACGAGAGCATGACCCAGTGCAAGGGACTCTCTGGTATCACTGGAACCACTAGGAGAACAAAAGTTGTCGATATCTCGAATTTTATATTTTTTACAATAGGTTATTTTGCGCGGTTAGTGGGCGCTGCTGGCTCGGCGTCTAATTCCGGTTCGCGCGATCTCTGGGTGCTTGAGGCGAATCAGGCACCATTTTGGAAAACGAGCCAAACAAAAAAATCAATGAATACAAAAAGATAGATTCTCTGATCTGTTGTGACTCTGGCGGAGGGCTGGATGTGGTCCGATCGCGCTCCACTCTTCCACAACATCTTGTCACTCGTACAATATATTGTAGGAGGGTTGCTCGACCCACACAGATATTGTAAAAACGGTCCCGGCGCGTGGATGCGGCTTGGGCGGTCGCGCGGCGCCACGAACCATAACCAGGAGGCATCGCCCGCGAGCCGTTGGCATAGCTGGGAATGCCGGGTGTTCGCGCACCGGAGACCGACCATGACCAATGCTGCTCAGTGGACGCCCGAGCGCGTCTCCGCGCTCATCGCCCTGTGGGCCGAGGACCTTCCGGCCAGCGAGATCGGCCGCCGCCTCGGCATGACCAAGAACGCCGTCATCGGCAAGGTCCACCGCCTGGGCCTGCCCAAGCGGGGCTCCCCCATCCAGGCCAAGACCGAGACCGCCGAACTGGTGAGGCTGGAAGACCTGGCCGCCGGCATGTGCAGTTGGCCGGACGGGGAGCCGGGTACCGACGACTTCCAGTTCTGCGGCGCCCCCGCCGTTCCCGGCAAGCCCTACTGCGCCAAGCACTGCGCCACCGCCTACGTGACCGGCTCCAAGGACCGCAAGGGCACCGCGGCCGCCTGATACCGCCACGCCAATGAAATGACCCTCCGGGCCATTTCATGCGAAGGCGGTGGCGCTCAAGCGCCGCGCGGGCTTGCCGGCGCGCCATGACGGCGCTTCGCGAGTCGGTTCATTCGCGAGTCGGTTCAAAGGCGCGCCGGTATGAACCCCGCGCGGCCCTCCCGCGAGTCAGTCGGGAGCGCCGTGGACGACGCGGCGGGTGCGGACGTTCTCGTAGACCAGCGCGCCTTCGTCCTCCAGTTGACGGGCCACGTCCATGAGCCGGGCGAGCGCGGCGTCCACTTCGGCCGAGGACACGCCCTCCTTGAACCGGTAGGCCATGTCCTCGGCGCACATCTTGTGGGACCGCTCGCTCATGTTGCCGTAGAGCTTGTCCAGCAGCGGCTCGTCCTTCTCGGCCACCTTGAGCAGGACGAGCACGTCCTCGTGGTCGCACATGAGCAGCAGTCTTTGGACGCCCACGTCGTTGGCGTTCTTGAGGTGGCGGAAGAAATCGGGGAGCCGGTCCCCGGTGGTCTCGACCCCCGCACCGAGCACTTCCGCGACCCGCCTCACCAGGGTCTCGATCCCGGCGCCGTCGACCACCACTTCGATGTCGCCGAAGGCGAGGACGAAGACGTCCTCGGCGGCCTTGCGGACCGTAATCTTCATGGCCTCCCCCCGGTGGCGCGGCCGAAGCCTGATGCGAAGCCTACGCTCGCACAGGGGGCGGGCGATTGACAAGACCAGGACGGTGAGGCCGCCCTTGACCTGGGGCCCGCTTGGCCTATGATCGCGGCGCCATGAGCACGCCGTGTCCTTCGTTGGTGCTGGCCAGTCGGCCGATTACCGGCCCGGTTCTCCTTTGAGAGCCGGGAACGATCGCCGTCTGTCCACTCACCCAACCAGGGACTCTTCCGATCATGAATGCCTTCTCGGGCGCGCCTGCGCCCCGCCAGCACGCCACCGCCTGCTTCTCCGTCTTCGCTGCCGCCGAGCCGTCGGTGATGCCGCGGGTCCTCGACGTCTTTGCCAAACGGGCGCTGGTGCCCAGCCAGTGGCACAGCACCGTGTGCGGGCACCGCGGCGAGGACCTGCATATCGACATCCAGGTGACCGGCCTCGAGCCCGACGCGATCGACGCCCTGGCGGCCTGCCTGCGGCGCATCGTCGGCGTCGACACGGTGCTGACCTCGGAAAAGGGCTACGCCCTGTCGGCGTGACGGCCCGGCCTGCGAGGGCACCGTGAGCTTCGGCGACCGCATCGCCGCGTGCAACACCTGGGCTCCGGACCGCTACCGGCCCCTGCGGGTGGACGGTCTCGACGTGGGGCTGGTCACCGCCGAGTTCGCCGGCCTTCTCGCCGAGTTCCCGGATGTGTTCTCTTTCAGGGAACACGAGGTCGGCCTTGTGGCCGGTGTCGAGGGCTTCGAGCGCCGGACAGCGGCCGTGGACGGGGTCCTGCGGGAGCTGGCCCGGCGCGGCGCCATCACCCGCTGGCGTGACGAGCCCTACCCCGTCGCCCCCGCGTTCACGGCGCCGGCCCTGTTCAACGTCGAGCGGGCCGCCGTGCCACTGCTCGGCGTGATCGGCTACGGGGTGCATCTCAACGGGTACGTGCGCGATGGCGACCGCCTCGCCATGTGGATCGGGCGGCGCAGCCTGACCAAGCACACGGCGCCGGGGAAGCTCGACCAATTGGTGGCTGGCGGCCAGCCGGCCGGCCTGTCGCTGGCCGACAATCTGGTCAAGGAGTGTGCCGAGGAAGCCAGCCTGCCGCCCGAGATGGTGGCCCATGCGGTCTCCGTCGGCGCCGTGTCCTACTGCACGGAGCAGCCGGAGGGGCTGCGCCGCGACGTGCTGTTCAACTACGACCTGGAGCTGCCGCCGGACTTCACGCCGGTCAACACCGACGGCGAGATCGCCGAGTTCTTCCTGTGGCCCATCGAACAGGTCGCGGAGACGGTCCGCGACACCGACGCCTTCAAGTTCAACTGCGCCTTGGTGGTGATCGACTTCCTCATCCGCCACGGCATCCTCCCGCCCGACCACCCGGAATACCTGGAGCTGGTCGAGGGCCTGCACCGCTAATTGGCAGCTCGCTATTCCGGAGGTGCGGACCCGTCGGATGAGGGTCGATCGAGGCCCCAGAAGCGGGCCAGCCGCTCGCTGGCGCACACGCCGCGGTCGCTCATGTAGTCGGGCCACCATTGCCGATCCCGGCCGCACCCGGCGTCCGGGTCCACCGGCACCGCGTGCCCCATGTCCTTGATGAAGTAGGACTCCACCATCGTGCGGCCGGCGCCGTCCTGGTAGGCGCGATAGACGTATGTTTCGGTGCGCTCCTCGGCATCCGGCGTGCCGTCGATCCCGTGCACTGCCGCCCACTGCTTGGTCAGCTCGCGGGCGTTGCCCGGGTTGATGATCAGGTCGTCGAGGCCGTGCCATACCGACACCCGCGGCCACGGCCCGGTGTGATCGGAGGCACCGGTGACCAGGGCGCGCCAGTCGGCGGCCGGGCGGTTGTCGTCCCGCACCATGCAGACGGTGGCGGTGGCGAACGACCGGGCGCACCCGTAGGGGATGCCGGCGATGATGCCGCCGCCGGCAAAGACGTCGGGGTAGGTGGCCAGCATCACCGCCGCCATGGCGCCGCCGGCCGACAGCCCGGTGACGAAAACGCGGCGGCGGTCGATCCCGAAATGGGTGACCATGGCATCGACCATGCCCTTGATGGACCGGGTCTCACCGCCGTCCCGGGTGGCATGGTCGGAATCGTACCAGCTGAAGCAGCGCCCCGGATGGTTGGACAGGGGCTGCTCCGGCAACACCAGGGCGAAGCCTAGACGGTCGGCGAGCGCCGTCCAGCCGGTTTCGTCGTCATAGTCGGTGACGCTCTGCGTGCAACCGTGGAGCGCCACGACCAGTGCCGACCCCGGCTGCAGGCCATCCGGGACGTAGACGTTCATGATCAGGTTGCCGGGATTGAGCGGGAACCCGGCGAACTCGCGCAGGGTGGCCGCACCGGCCGTCGAGGCGGCCAGGAGCCAGACCGCCAGGACCGTCGCCCAAACGGCGGCGCGGCGACGGACCGCCGAAGCCGTAGCCATCACCATCGAAACCACCGGTCCTCAGCCTTCCGCCGCGGAGGCTTCGCCGCCGGCCGCCGCCAACGCCATGGCGCGGACATCCTGCGGCGCGCGGCCGGCCTCGCGCAGGCCGCGGATGGTGACCGCACCGTCGCGCTTGGCCAGGCGCCGGCCGGCGTCGTCGGTGACCAGCGGGTGGTGGTGGTACGCCGGCGTCGCCAGCCCGAGCAGGGCCTGCAGCAGCCGGTGCACGTGGGTGGCGTGAAACAGGTCTTGCCCGCGGGTGACCAGGGTGACCTCCTGCAGGTGGTCGTCCACGGTGACCGCCAGATGATAGCTGCCCGGCGTGTCCTTGCGGGCCAGCACCACGTCGCCGAACATCTGCGGCCGGGCGGCGACCGGACCGGCATCGGCGTCGGTCCAGCTCAGGGGCCCGGCCAAGGCGGCGGCCCGGGCCACGTCCAGACGCAAGGCGTGGGGCTCCCCGGCGGTCACGCGGCGGGCGCGGCTGTCGGCATCGAGCCCGCGGCAGGTGCCCGGGTACAGCGGCCCGTCGGGCCCGTGGGGGGCGTGGCCGGCGGCCTCGATCTCGGCGCGGATGGCCTTGCGGGTGCAGAAGCACGGATACAGGACTCCGAGGCCGTCGAGGGTGGCGAGGGCGGCCGCATAGTCGGCGAATGCGTCGGACTGCCGGCGCACCGGCTCTTCCCACGACAGGCCCAGCCACGCCAGGTCTTCCAGGATGGCCGTTTCGAACGCCGGGCGGCAGCGGCCACGGTCGATGTCCTCGATGCGCAAAAGGAAACGGCCGCCGGCCCGGCGCGCCGCGTCCTCGGCCACCAGCGCCGAATAGGCGTGGCCCAGGTGGAGGTGGCCGGTGGGGCTGGGGGCGAAGCGGGTGACGGTGGAAATGGCGAACGGTCCCGGCATGGGGTGACAACGCCTCCGTATTTCGGCTACCACTGCGCCACCGGTCAAGACCCCGTTGCGAAAGGCCCGCCATGCCGGACCTGCCCACCCTGAGCGGTCCCAGCCTGCCGCCCGCCGACGGCGGCCCGCCGCGGAAGCTGGTGATCCTTCTGCACGGGGTCGGCGCCGACGGCAACGACCTCATCGGCCTGGCGCCGTATTTCCAGCACATCCTCCCCGACGCCCTGTTCGTCTCCCCCAACGCGCCCTACGCCTTCGACATGGCACCGTTCGGCTACCAGTGGTTCAGCCTGCAGGACCTGCAACCCGACACCCGGCTGCGCGGCACCCAGGCCGCGGCGCCCATCCTCGACGCCTACATCGATTCCCTGCTGACCGCGCACGGCCTGAGCGAGGACAAGCTGGTGTTGGTGGGCTTCTCCCAGGGCGCCATGATGGCGCTGCACGTGGGTCTGCGCCGGACCACGCAGTTGGCCGGCATCGTCAGCTACTCCGGCATGCTGGCCGGCGACCAAGCCCTGCTGGCGAGTGAGATCAAATCCCGCCCACCTGTCTCGATGACTCATGGCGCCGAAGACCCGGTGTTGCCGGTCCAGGCCCTGCCCATCGCGGTGGCGGCCCTGAAGTCGGTCGGCATCGAGGTCGAGTCCCACGTCCGCCCCGGCCTCGGCCACGGCCTCGACGAGGACTGCGTCTACCTGGGCATGGACTTCCTGAAGCGGGTTCTGGGGGATGGGGAGACGGAGTAAACGCGGCCTCTCTGCCCGATCGTTTTAGATCGCCCCTTGGCGCCGTCCCTGCCGAGCCAATCTCGGCCAGTCACCGGCGAACGCAACTCGCAAGCCCGGACAAGATAGGGCACATCTGCCCTTTCCCCATTGACCGTAGGGCAGTTCTGCCCCATAATAATCTCGGCAGCGAGGGAAAAAGACCGACTATGAACGCCAATCAATTTGAAAGACTCCTGCGAAGGGAGTACGGAATACGGTCTGAAGCAATGAGAGGAACGGGCCATAGAAGACTGATCAACCCGGACAACGGGAAGGCCAGTACGCTGCCAATACATGGAGGCCGAAAGCAGTTGGGGACCGGCCTCATGAAACAAATTAGGAAGGATCTGGGGCTGCCGTGACTGACAGAATGAGCATAGCGCCTGCCCCACCCAACGAGGGACCGACAGAAAATGGCTCACCGCAATCCACTGGGAGCACCGGATCTCGCGTATCCGGTGGAACTGACGCCCGACGACAATGACACGATCATGGTCACGGTGCCGGACGTACCGGGCGTGACCACTTATGGAGAGGACAAAGACGATGCCGTGCGTCACGCCGTTGGCGCTCTCACGGCGATGTTGGCGGGACGTATCGCCGACCGCGAGGACATCCCGTTGCCGTCGCCGGCCAAGGGCCGCCCGGTGGTCGCGCTGCCCAGCTTGGTGGCGTCCAAGGTGGCGCTGTACCGGGCCATGCGGGAAGCCGGCGTGCGCCAGACCGCGTTGGCCGAGCGGATGGGCGTGGACCCGTCCCAGGTGCGGCGCCTGCTCGACCTGACCCACGCCTCGCGCCACGACCAAGTGGACGCCGCTCTCGCCGCCCTCGGCAAGCGCTTGGTGGTGTCCGTCGCCGACGCCGCCTGAGGCGCTGGCGTCGGTCACGGTGCCGCACCCACGGTGCGAGGGTCGGAAGTGCTGGACATAGGCACCGGTCGCCGCATCTATTGACGGCGGGAGACCGAGACCATGCCCGTGCAGTTCATCAACACGCCCGATGGCCGCCGCCTTGCCGTCTTGCCCGAGGACGAATTCGAGCGCCTCACGGAGCGCGCAGAAGACGCCGCCGATATCGCCGCCTACGATGCCGCCCGCGCCGCCCTCGAGGCCGGAACGGACGAGCTGATCCCCGGCGAGATGGTGAAACGGTTGTTGGCGGGTGAGAATCCGGTTCGCGTTTGGCGCGCGCATCGCTGCCTGACCGTTGCCGAGCTTGCCGTCCGCGCCGGCGTGTCTCGATCCTACTTGTCGAAGATCGAGACAGGACGCCGTGAGCCCACGTTGTCCACCGTCAAAGCCCTGGCTGCCGCTCTCGGGGTCGATCCCGCCGACTTAATCTGACGGGCCGAAGGCCGCGCCCCCATCACCGAATATTCATCGGCAAGGGGTTTGGAATGGCGGCACAACATGTAGTATGCTCCGGCGCGCCGATAGTTGATTGCGACCGTTAATCATGTTCGAGAGCTTTCCCGCCCTGGTCTTGAACGCCGATTTCCGGCCGCTCAGCTACTTCCCCCTCTCCCTGTGGTCGTGGCAGGACGCGGTCAAGGCGGTGTTCCTGAGCCGCGTCAACGTGGTCTCCGAATACGACCGCGCGGTGCGCTCGCCGACCGTGCACATGCGCCTGCCCAGCGTCATCTCGCTGAAGGAATACGTGCGCATGGACCGACGGCCGGCGTTCACCCGGTTCAACGTGTTCCTGCGCGACATCTTTACCTGCCAGTACTGCGGCGGGCCCTTCGCCGCCGAGCACCTGACCTTCGACCACGTGGTGCCGCGCGCCCGTGGCGGCCGCACCGAATGGACCAACGTGGTCACCGCCTGCGAGCCGTGCAACCTGCGCAAGGGACACCGGCTGCCGGGCGAGTCCGGCATCTATCCCCTGCGCCGCCCCCATCAGCCGTCCAACTTCCAGCTTCAGGAAAACGGCCGCGCCTTTCCGCCCAACTACCTCCACGAGAGTTGGCGCGACTTCCTGTACTGGGACACGGAGCTGGAGCCCTTCTAGCCGCCACTCGCGCTATTGCCCCGCCTCGTTTGACAGGCTCTCGCGTCTGCGTATACTCGCGCGCTCGATTCCCGGGAACGCGGGGCCGTGGTGGCCCCCGCCCTTGAGGGGCCCACCGGGACAACAACACCCGGATCAACGCGGGAGACAGCCATGTCCAAACGTGCCAAATCCAAGTACAAGATCAACCGCCGCCTGGGCGTCAATCTGTGGGGGCGGCCCAAGAGCCCGGTCGTGATGCGCGACTACGGGCCCGGCGAGCACGGTCAGCGTCGCCGCAAGCCGTCCGACTTCGGCTTGCAGCTCATGGCCAAGCAGAAGCTCAAGGGGTACTACGGCAACATCTCCGAGCGCCAGTTCCGCCGCTACTACGCCGAGGCGGTGCGGCGCCGCGGCGACACCTCCGAGAACCTCATCGAGATCCTGGAGCGGCGCCTGGATGCGGTGGTCTACCGCATGAAGTTCGTGCCCACGGTGTTCGCCTCGCGCCAGTTCATCAACCACGGCCATGTCCGGGTCAACGGCAAGCGGGTCAACATCCCGTCGTACCTGGTCAAGGACGGCGACGTCATCGAGGTCAAGGAGAAGTCCCGCGACATGCCGCTGGTGCTGGAGGCCGTGGAGTCGCCCGAGCGCGACATCCCCGACTACATCAGCGTCGATCACCACAAGATGCAGGGGTCGTTCGTCCGCGCGCCGAAGCTGGCCGACGTGCCCTATCCGGCGCAGATGGAACCCCATCTCGTGATCGAGTTCTACTCCCGCTAACCTTGGCCGCGGCGGCGCGCATTGGCGCCGCCGAAAGTTTTGCCCTTGCAAAGGGACGGCGGTTGGGCCTAAAAACCGGCCCTTGTCTCTCGTTCACGGCCATCTGCTGGTTTGGAGGGGTGCGATGCGCGACCGCGCTCTCCCCGAATTGGGGATGGAGTCGGAGGCGGCTCCCGATCCATCGACCGACGGCGGCGACGATTACTTCGTCGAGAAGGACGGTCAGCGCTTTGCCGGCACCCACCTGCT
Organism: Rhodospirillales bacterium; assembly: GCA_028277795.1. GTDB lineage: Bacteria > Pseudomonadota > Alphaproteobacteria > Rhodospirillales > JANQFP01 > JANQFP01. Next base: position 1,309 of record JANQFP010000088.1, on the reverse strand, counting down.
GGTGGAGCTGTGGGGGGGCCGCCACCTGAACGACCCCGATACGCTGGGCAATATCCTGTGCGCGGCGGCGCGCGCCGCCAAGGCCACCGTGCTGCACACCCACATGCACCATTTCTCGCCGTCCGGCGGCGTCTCGGGCGTGGTGGTGCTGGCGGAATCCCACGTCAGCATCCATACCTGGCCCGAGCGGGATTTTGCGGCCATCGACCTGTTCATGTGCGGGTCCTGCGATCCCTACGATTCGATCCCCACCCTGCGTGACGCCCTGGCGCCCGAGCGCATGGAGCTTTCCGAGCATCGCCGGGGACTGCTTCGGTGACGTGGTTCGACGAGGCGCTGCACGCCGGCGTCCAGGACCAGGGATACACGCAACGTTTCGAGGTCGAGCGGGTGGTCTTCCAGCGGAAGACCGACTTCCAGGACCTGATGGTCCTGGAAACCAAAGGGTTCGGCCGGGTGCTGGTTCTCGACGGGGTGGTCCAGACCACCGAGCGGGACGAGTTCGCCTACCATGAGATGCTGGTCCACGTGCCGTTGTTCGCTCACGGCGATTCAAGGCGGGTGCTGATCATCGGCGGCGGCGACGGCGGTGTGCTGCGCGAGGTCCTCCGCCATCCCGTCGAACGGGCCACCATGGTGGAGATCGACGGCTCGGTGGTCGCCATTTGCCGCGAGCACATACCGGGCCTGAGCGCCGGCGCCTTCGACGATCCGCGCGCGGACCTGGTGATCGCCGACGGCATCCGCTTCGTCGCCGAGAGCGACGACGTGTTCGACGTCATCATCGTCGATTCCACCGACCCCATCGGGCCCGGGGAAGCGTTGTTCACGACCGCGTTCTACACCGATTGCAAGCGCCGGCTGGCGCCGGGCGGGGTGATCGTTACCCAGAACGGGGTGCCCCTGCTGCAGCCCGCCGAGGTGACCACCACCTACCGGCGGCTCGGGCCCCTGTTCGCCGACGTGGGGTTCTACGTTACCGCCGTGCCCACCTACATCGGCGGCTTCATGACCCTGGGCTGGGCCACGGACGATACGGCCCTGCGCAGCCAGCCGGTGGACGTCATCGCCGCCCGCTGCGCGGCCGCCGGGTTCGCCACCCGGTACTACTCCCCCGCCGTCCATGTGGGCGCCTTCGCCTTGCCGCCCTACATCGCCGACCTGATGAAGGCCGACAGCGCGGACGTGTGACGCCGGCGCGCCAAAGAACCGACTCGCGAAGCGCCATCATGGCGCGCCGGAAAGCCCGCGCGGCGCTTGAGCGCCACCGCCTTCGCATGAAATGGCCCGGAGGGTCATTTCATTGGCG
>JANQFP010000084.1 GCA_028277795.1 Rhodospirillales bacterium | reverse complement strand
CGCCAATGAAATGACCCTCCGGGCCATTTCATGCGAAGGCGGTGGCGCTCAAGCGCCGCGCGGGCTTTCCGGCGCGCCATGATGGCGCTTCGCGAGTCGTCTCGAAGGCGCGCCGGTATCAGAACAGGTTCTGCGCCGAGACCATGGCGTAGAGCATGGGAATCGACAGCATGGTGTTGGTCCGCGAGGCGAGCGCCGCGACGCGCGCGGACCGCTTCTTGGTGTCGGGGTCGGCCTCGACGATGCCCAGGACCTTCTTCTGGTTGGGCCAGATGATGAACCACACGTTGAAGGCCATGATGAGGCCGAACCACATGCCGAAGCCGATGGACGCATGGCGGCCGACGTTGTCGGTCAGCCCCAGGGCCAGCGCCGACCCCAGGTAGCCGTTCAGGTGCGCCAGGATGAGGCCGGTGATCACGGTCGCCAGCGCCGCCCACCGGAACCAGAACAGGGCCCGCGGCGCAATGTGCCCGGTGACGGCGGGCTTCAGGTCGTCCGGGATGCCCGGCATCGCGGGGGTCTGCACGAAGTTGAAATACCACAGTAGACCGATCCACATGATGCCGCTGAGGACGTGCAGCCAGCGGAAAAGGAACGTGACCCAGTTGTAATCGAATTCCATTGCGTCGGTCCTCCTTCCCCCTTCCGGATCAAGCGCCGATGGCGTTGACGAGGATGACCATCACGACCGTGATGATCAGTCCCATGACGACCGTGCCGGTCAGCGAATCGAGCGGGTTCTTCATGACACTTCCCCGTGTGTTGGTTTGGTGGTCAGCACGATGGCGGGACCGGACACTAAACTTGGATTCGTTCCAAGTCCAACAATTAAACGCTTGTCCCAGATACCGCTGCGGCTCCTCAACGGCCCCCGGCGAGCCCGGTCAGGAGACCGCCGAAGGCGCACCGGGCCTGGGGCCAGAAGCCGAGCCGCAGGCGGCGGGCCATGGGGTCCTGGCGCCGCAGGTGCCGGGCCCACTGCGCCGCCAGGCAGAGGATGACCGCAGTGTCGATGCGGTAGCGCAACGAGCGCACGGCGCGGGGCAGCGGCCTGGCGTCGACCAGCAGCCGGTCGACCCCGTCCAGCGCCCGGTCGAGGACGGCCCGCACCTGTCCCTGGGCCGCCGCCGCGTTGAGGCGGTTGGGCGTGATCAGGGCGTCCTTCAGCCAGTCCTCGGGCAGGTAGACCCGGCCCCGCTCCGCGTAGTCCCACTTGGCGTCGCGCACCCGTTTGAGGAGCTGCAGGGCCATGCACAGGGCATCTGCCGCGGGACCGGCGCGGGGGTCGTCCTCGCCGGTCAGGGCGAGCAGATAGCGGCCCACCGGTGCCGCCGAGTATCGGCAGTAGGCCAGCAAGTCGCTCCAGCTGCGGAATCGGACGTCCATCGAATCCTTGATGAACCCCTGCAGAAGGTGATGTGCGGGGTCGAACGGTATGCCGGTGGCCAACAGGCTGTCGCGCAGGGCGCGGGCGACCCGGGTGTGCTCTTCATTGAACTGAGAGCCGCCGACGGTGCCGTCGAGGGCGGCCTGGAGCGCCTCGAGCCGCTGCCGCTTGTCCGCCGGCCCGATCATGGGATTGCTGGCGATGCGGTTGGCGATGCGGGCGAAACGCAGGAAGGCCTGAAGGTGAGGGCGGTGGGCGCGCGGCATCAGGCGCGGCGTCAGCGGCACGTACCGGTCGCCGCCGGTTGCCGAGTGCAGTCGCGAAATGGGCTCGCTATCGTCCATGGTCCGTTCCGATCTCCGCCCTCCGCCCGCCTCGTATAGGGCAATTCCGCCGCCATGGCAGCGTTTTTGTGCGCCGCGGCAAAAAGCGGCGCCCGAGGCCGCCGCTTGCCGGACGGCAACCCGGGGCCATATCAGGCCCATGACCGAGTCCCGCCGCGAGTCGCCGGAGGCCGCCGAGTACTGCGCCCGCGAGGTCCGGCGCCTCGATCACGACCGCTTCCTCTGCGCCCTGTTCGCGCCGGCGGACCGGCGGCCGGCGCTGCTGGCGCTTCTTGCCTTCAATCTCGAGGTGGCGCGCATCCGGGAATCGGTGACCGAGCCGCTGTTGGGGGAGGTCCGCCTCCGCTGGTGGCACGAGGCCGTCGACGCGGCCTACGACGGCGCGCCGCCGGGTCATCCGGTGGCCGGCGAGCTGGCCGCCGCCGTGCGGCGGTTCGACCTCACCCGGGACCACTTCGATGCCTTGCTGGCCGCCCGCGCCTTCGACTTGGGGGACCAGGCGCCGGCCGACATGGCGGCCCTGGTCGACTATGCCGCCGCCACGTCCGGGCGCCTGACCGGCCTGGCCCTAGAGGTGGTGGATGCCCGGCACGAGGCGGCGGCGGAGGCCGGGCATCATGTGGGCATCGCCTGGGCGTTGACCGGCCTGGTACGGGCGGTGCCGTTCCACGCGGCGGCTCGCCGCATCTACCTTCCGACCGACCTCACCGACCGGCACGGCGCCGATCTCGCCGGCCTGCTGGAGCTGCGGTCCAGCCCCGGATTGCGGGACACGGCCGCCGCCATCGCCGCCACCGCCCGCGACCACCTGACGGCGGCGCGGTCCATGGCCCGCGTGGTCGGGCGCCGGGCCCTGCCGGCCCTGCTGCCCGCCACCCTGGCCGACGGCTACCTGCGGCGCCTGGCCCGTGCCGGCCACGATCCCTTCGACGCAAGCGTCCAGGGCGCGCACCCGGGGCGGGTATGGAAACTGGCGGTGATGCGTGGTCTGGGACGGTTCTGAGCCGGCCCGCGCAGGCCATGGCGGATGTGAGAAATGCGGGCTCAGTTCCGCCGCTTGGATGTCGGCAGCAGCATCACCTCGATCATGGACAGCTCGGGGAAGATGGTGTCGGTGCCCATGCGATACAGCATGACGGCGCCGCGCCGGGTATCGGGGAAGCCGCCGCGGGTATCGTCGTACTTGCGCACCTCGAGCACCGTGATCTCGCCGGTCACCGGGTTGCGGCTGCGCCAGGCCACCGTCGGGTTGTCCCGGCGCGGCGCCGCCAGGGGCGCGATGCGCCGCTGCCACCGGTCGGTCGGCGGGCCGAGCAGCCGCTCGAAGTGGGCGACCACCGCGTCCACCGCCTCGGACCCGAACAGGGCGTGAAAGCGGGTGGCCAGATTGGCGTCGTAGCGCACCAGGGCGCGGGTCCCCTGGTACATCACCGTCGAAACATTGAAGTAGTGCGCCACGTCGGCGGGCCAATCCACGTCGACCACGCAGAACGCGACGGCTCCGCGGCGCTTCTCGACGCACGGTTTGCGACCCCAGCGCGGGGTGCCCGGCGGGGCGGGCGGACGCATGCGGTCCAGGGTCACCGACTGCCCGAGGGCCAAGGACACGCCCTCCAGCACCCGCGGCGGTGGCGGTGCGGCGGGTGGAGGCGGAGCGACGACCGCCACCTGGGTCTCCGCCGCTGGTGTGGTCGAGGGCTCGCCGGTGGGAGATGATTCCGCCGTCTCGTCGGCCTCTGGCTCGGGAGCCGCCTCTGCGCTCTCTTCCTCGTCCCGCCAGAACGCCAGATGACTGAACAGCCATCCGAACAGGCCCTCCTCCTCGGCCCTCCCGGGTGGTGGGTCCGGGGGCCCCCTGCGGATGGTCACCTGGGAACCTGGTGCCGCTGCCGGTGCCGCTTGCTGGATCGGCGCCGCCGGAGCGGCGGCCACCGCCGCCACCCGGGGTTCCGGCGCTGCGGGAGTCTGGGCCGCGGGCGCGGCAGCCACGGCCGGCGCCTCGACCGTCTCGGCCAGGGGCTGGATCGCCACCGGTGCTTCGGCGGTTGCCGCCAAGGGCTGGGCAGCGACCGGCGCCGCCGCCGGCGGAGGCGGTGTCACGACGGCGACGGCCGGCGCGGCACCAGCCGGCGACGGACCGGCGCTCGCTGCGGCCCCAGCCCCGGCCGCGGCGGGCACGGGCGCCTCCTCGCCCACGCCGAAGAAGTCGGCCACGCGATCGAAAAAGCCCTTGGACTCCGGCTCGGCGGCCTCGGCGACGGCCGGCGACGCGGGCGGGCTCGGGGTCTCCGGGACCGGGGCGGCCTGGACAGGGGCCGGGGCCTCCTTCGGCGCCACGGGGGCCGCGGGTGCCGCCGCCACTTGCGGTGCCACGGCGGGCTGCGGCGCGACCGGCGTCACCTCCGCAGCCGGTCCGCCGCCGGCCGTCGTGTCCATGACCGGCAGGGTGGAGCCCGGTGCCACGGTGTTCGGGTCGAACGGATTTGGGCGGTCCGCCGGCCAAGCCGGCGGCTGTGGCAGGGCGGCCGCGGCCGGGGGCGGCGTCGGTTGCGGCGGCGGTGGTGGTGTCGCGGCCACCGGGCGTGGGGCCTCGACGGCGGCCTGGGTGCGTCGGGCCTGCTCCGCCTGCTCGGCCTGGCTGGCGCGGAAGTTGCGCACCGACAGCAGAAAATGGGCGACCTCGAAGTAGCCCCGGTCCACGGCCAGATCCACCGGTGTCAGGCCGCGGGAATTCTGAGCGCCGATGTCGGCGCCGGCACCGACGCTGGCCTGCACGGCGGGCAGATCATTCCGCCCCACGGCGGCGAACAACTGCTTGGTCGCCTCGGCGGAGGTTTCGGTGGACTGCTGGGCGGCCGCGCCCATGGGCGCCAGCCAGAGGGCGACCGCCAATGCGGCGAGGAATCGCCACCACAGGGGGCGTGGTCTCGTCGGAGCGGTCAGGGGACCGGTCATCGGCCGAAAGGGGCCCTGGTTCCTGTTGCTGGACAAGGCGCTGGCGCGCAGCCGTCGATAATGCCGCGACTCCGGCGCCGCGGCAACGCCGCCGCGTGCCCTCGCTCATGCGGCGGCGAACGGGGTGATGTGTCCGTCCGTTGTGGGGTACCATGGCGGCCGAATCGATCCCATCGGACCCGTAGGGAGGGGACATGCCGCGAATCCTGGCGCTGGGAGCCGTCGCCCTGTGTCTGGCGATGGCACCGGCCGCCGCCGAGGAGGTCACGCTGGCTCACGGCGACCTCACCGTGAACGCCAACCTGATGACCACCGAGGGAGCCTCCCTGGCCGACGGCGCCGTGCTGATCACGCACGGAACCCTGGCCCACAACCGCATGGAGATCATCGCCACCCTGCAAACCCTGCTTGAGGAGCGCGGCATCGCCAGCCTGGCCATCAACCTCAGCCTCGGGTTGAGCAACCGGCACGGCTCCTACGACTGCGCGACCCCCCACCGCCACCGGCACGAGGATGCGGTCACCGAAATCGGCCTGTGGCTGGCCTGGCTCAAGGACCGGGGCGCCGGGCCGGTGGTCCTCGCCGGCCATTCCCGCGGCGGCAATCAGGCGGCGTGGTTCGCCGCCGAGCATGGCGATGCCCCGTTCATGGGCGTGGCCCTGATCGCGCCGTCGGTCTGGGATGCCGCCGCCGCCGCCCGCCGGTATGACGAACGCTACGGCAGCCCCCTGGCGCCCCTGCTCGCCGAGGCCGGACGTCTGGTGAAAGGCGGCCAGGGCGACACCATGCTGGAGGTCACCCACGTCCTCTATTGCCGGGCGGCCACGGTCAGCGCGGCGACCATCCAGAGCTACTACCGGGACGACCCGCGCAAGGACACACCGGGACTCCTGGCGCGCCTCGGCAAGCCGGTCCTGGTCATTGCAGGCAGCGAGGACAAGGTGGTCGAGGGGCTGGCGGAGCGGGTGGCACCGCTGGCCGATGGCGAGCGGGTGCGCTTCCTGGAGATCGACGGCGCCGACCACTACTTCCGCGACCTCTACGCCGAGGACGTGGCCGACGCCATCGCCGAGCTGATGGGCAAATAGGAGGACGACATCGTGAAATACGTTCGCCTCGGCGCAAGCGGCCTGATGGTCTCGCCCATCTGCCTCGGCACCATGATGTTCGGCGGGCCGACCAAGGACAAGGCGGCCGGGCGCATCGTCGGCGCGGCGCGCGACGCCGGCATCAACTTCATCGACACCGCCGACGTCTATACCGACGGCGCGTCCGAGCGCGTGGTCGGCAAGCTCATCAAGTCGGACCGCGACCGCTGGGTGCTGGCGACCAAGGTCGGCATGCCCGCCGCGCCCATGCGCCAGGACCCCAACCGCCGGGGCCTTGGCCGCAAGTGGATCATGGCGTCCATCGAGGGCAGCCTGAAGCGCCTGGGTACCGACTACGTGGACATCTACTACCTGCACCTGGACGACCCCCAGACGCCCCTGGAGGAGACCCTTGCCGCCATGGCCGACCTGGTACGTGCGGGACGCATCCGGCACTGGGGGTTCAGCAACTACCGGGGCTGGCGCATCGCCCAAATGGTGGAACTCTGCGCCCGCCTCGGCGTGCCCCGCCCGGTCGTGGCCCAGCCCTACTACAACGCCGTGAACCGCATGCCGGAGGTGGAAGTCCTGCCGGCCTGCGACGCCTACGGCATCGGGGTGGTGCCGTACTCCCCCCTGGCCCGGGGCGTGCTCACCGGCAAGTACGCGCCGGGGACGACGCCGCCCCGCGGCAGCCGCGCCGCCCGCAAGGACAAACGGATGATGGAGACCGAGTGGCGCGACGAATCCATGGCCCTGGCCCAGGAGGTCAAGGCCTATGCCGAGAGCCGCGGCATGACCCCGGGCCAGTTCGCCGTGCTGTGGGTGCTCAGCAACGCCCTGGTGCACGCGGTGATCGCCGGCCCGCGCACCGAGAGCCAGTGGCGCGACTACCTGGGCGCGCTGGGCCATGGCCTGACCGCTGACGACGAGGCGTTCGTCGACCGACTGGTGCCGCCGGGCCATCCGTCGACCCCCGGTTACACCGACCCGCGCTATCCGGTCACCGGCCGCGTCGCGCGGTCATGACGGGGCGCTGGGCCGCCTGGGCGGCGATCGCCGCGGCGTGTGTCCTCTTGGCTGCCGAGACCGTGGCGGCCGGGTCCGCCCCGGTGTCCTTCCCGGTGCACGGCAACTGGTGCGGGCCCGGCGACCGGGCGGCGCCCGGTGGTGCGCCACGGGCGCCGGTGGACGTGCTGGACGCCGCCTGCATGCGTCACGACCTGTGCTACGAGCGCCGCGGCACCCTGGATTGCGGGTGCGACATCGCGCTGCTCGAGGAGCTGCGCGCCACCCGCTATCCCGACCCCCACCTGTGGAACAAGGCCCGCGCCGTCTACGACTTCTTCAGCCTGTCCCCGTGCAATGGCATGGCCGCGGTGACCAAGCCCCGCTACCTGTTCCTGGGGCTGTCCGACGATGTCCGTACCGGCGGCCCGAGCCCCCTGGACGTGCCCCTGCGCATGTTCGAGCTCGGCAAGCAGGTGCCGTTCGGTGACTGGTTGTCGGAAGAATAGCCCGCGTCAGCGGCCTGCGCGGGTGCGGCGGAGAGGCGGCGGCTCGAACTCCTCGTCGAACAGCTCGGCCAGGTTCTGCATCATGGTGCCGCCCAGCTCCTCGGCGTCGATGAGGGTGACCGCGCGGCGGTAGTACCGGGTCACGTCGTGGCCGATGCCGATGGCCGTCAGCTCCACTGGCGAGCGGGTCTCGATCCAGGCGATGGCGTCGCGCAGGTGCTTCTCCAGGTAGTTGCCGGCGTTGGCCGACAGGGTGGCGTCGTCCACCGGCGCGCCGTCGGAGATGACCATCAGGATGCGCCGCTGCTCGGCCCGTGCGATCAGGCGGTTGTGGGCCCACAGCAGGGCCTCGCCGTCGATGTTCTCCTTGAGCAGCCCTTCGCGCAGCATCAGGCCCAAGTTGCGCCGGGCCCGCCGCCACGGCGCATCGGCGCTCTTGTAGACGATGTGGCGCAGGTCGTTGAGGCGCCCCGGGTTGCGGGGCTTGCCCGCCTCCACCCACGCCTCCCGCGACTTGCCGCCCTTCCAGGCGCGGGTGGTGAAGCCCAGGATCTCCACCTTGACCCCGCACCGCTCCAGGGTGCGGGCCAGGATGTCGGCGCTCATGGCCGCCACCGTGATGGGCCGGCCGCGCATGGAGCCCGAGTTGTCGATCAGCAGGCTGACCACCGTGTCGCGGAATTCGGTGTCCTTCTCCTGCTTGTAGCTCAGCGGATGCACCGGATCGACCACCACGCGGGCCAGCCGCGCCGCGTCCAGCAGGCCTTCCTCCAGGTCGAAGTCCCAGGACCGGGTCTGCTTGGCCAGCAGCCGTCGCTGCAGCCGGTTGGCCAGGCGCGAGACCACGCCCTGCAGGCTGGTCAACTGCAGGTCCAACTGCGCCCGCAGGCGCGTCAGCTCGTCGGCGTCGCACAGGGCATCGGCGTCCACCACCTCGTCCCAGCGGGTGGCGAAGGGGTGGTAGGCGGGTTCCCGCGACGGCGTGTTGTCGGGCCAGCGGGGGCGCCGCTCCGACGGGCCCGCCGGCTGGTCGCCACCGGCGCCCGCCATCAGCTCGTCGTCGCCGAGGGCGTCGCTGTCGGCGTCGTCATCGTCGGCGCCCGCCTCGCGGCCTTCGGCGCTCATGTCGCCCGACGCGTCGGCCCCGGTGCCGTCCTTCTGGGTCTCGTCAGCCCCCGACTCGCCCTGGTCGTCCTGGTCCTCGTTGCGGTCCTCTTCGTCCTCGGACAGCGGGTCGTCGTCGAGCTGGAAGGCGCGAATGATGTCGGTCACCGCGGCCGCATAGGCCGCCTGATCGCCCGCCGTCGCGTCCAGGCGCCGGAGCAGGGCTCCGGCCCGCTCGTCCATCCAATCGCGCCACAGGTCGAGCAGGGGGCGGGCGGAGTCCGGGACCGGCATCCCGGTAAGCCGTTCGCGGGCCAGCAGGCCGGCCGCCTCGGGCAGCAGCTCCGCGTTGGGCTCGGTCAGCGTGTTGTAGCCCTTGGCCAGGCAGTTGTGGTCGGTGAGCGCTGCCAGGTTGTCGGCGACGCCGGCCATGCGGCGGCACCCCAGGGCCTCCACCCGGGCCTGCTCCATGGCGTTGAACAGATTGCGCGCCGCGGTGCCGCGAGGCTGGTTGCGGCGGTGCAGGTCGCTGTCGTGGTAGCGCAGGTTGAGGGCCATCGAGTCCGCGGCCCCGCGCAGCCGCATGATCTCGTCGGCGTCCACCCGCGGCGACGGCGCCGGAAGGCGCACCCGCTGTCCGCGCAGGTCGGCGGTGCCGGGGGTGAAGGCGATGGTCACGTCGAGGCGGCCGGCCAACGCCTTGAAGGTGGCGGTGGTCACCCGCTTGACCAGATCGGGAGGGCTTTCGGCCCGGTCCATGACGGGCCCTAGAGGAGCGTGACCTTGGCGGCCGAGTCCGGCAGTTCCTCGCCGAAGCAGCGCTGGTAGTACTCGGCGACCACGGGTCGCTCGACCTCGTCGCACTTGTTGAGGAAGGTGACCCGGAAGGCGAAGGCCAGGTCGCCGAAAATGCCGGCGTTCTCGGCCCAGGTGATGACGGTGCGCGGCGACATGACGGTGGAGATGTCGCCGCTGATGAAGCCATTCCGTGTGAGGTCGGCCAGCTCGACCATGGCATCGACCCGCTTGCGGCCTTCCGGCGTGTCGTAGGACGGCACCTTGGCCAGGATGATCTTGGTCTCCTCGTCGTGGACCAGGTAGTTCAGCGTGGCGACGATGTTCCAGCGGTCCATCTGGCCCTGGTTGATCTGCTGGGTGCCGTGGTAGAGGCCGGT
>JANQFP010000081.1 GCA_028277795.1 Rhodospirillales bacterium | reverse complement strand
TAGAGGACCCGTTCCGTCGTCGTCGTCTTGCCGGCATCGATGTGGGCCATGATGCCGATGTTGCGGTAGCGGTCGAGAGGAACGGTCCTGGACATGGCGGTTCTCCCGGGCGCTACCAGCGGTAGTGGGAGAAGGCCTTGTTGGCCTCCGCCATGCGGTGGGTGTCCTCGCGCTTTTTGACCGCGGCGCCGCGGTTGTTGGCGGCGTCCATGAGCTCGCCCGACAGCCGCTCCATCATGGTGTTCTCGGAGCGCTTGCGGGCCAGGTCGACCAGCCAGCGGATGGCCAGGGCCTGGCGGCGGGCGGCACGGACCTCGACCGGCACCTGGTAGGTGGCGCCGCCGACCCGGCGGGAGCGGACCTCCACGGCCGGCTTGACGTTGTCGATGGCCTCGTGGAAGACCTTGAGCGGGTCCTGGCCGGTCTTTTTCTCGATCAGGTCGAAGGCCCCGTAGACGATGCCCTCGGCGGCCGACTTCTTGCCGTCGAACATCAGGCCGTTCATGAACTTGGTCACCACCTGATCCCCGTACTTGGCGTCGGGCAGGATGTCCCTCTTCTCGGCGGCGTGGCGGCGTGACATGACGGGCGTTCCCTACCGCGGCCGCTTGGCGCCGTATTTGGAGCGGCGCTGGCGCCGGTCGCTGACCCCCTGGGTGTCCAGGGTGCCGCGGATGATGTGGTAGCGCACGCCGGGCAGGTCCTTGACCCGGCCGCCCCTGATCAGCACCACCGAATGCTCCTGAAGGTTGTGGCCCTCGCCCGGGATGTAGCTGGTCACCTCGAAGCCGTTGGTGAGCCGCACGCGGGCCACCTTGCGCAGGGCGGAGTTGGGCTTCTTGGGCGTCGTCGTGTAGACGCGCGTGCACACCCCGCGCTTCTGCGGGCAGGCCTCCAGCGCCGGCACCTTGTTGCGCACGGTCGGCGACTTGCGCGGCTTACGAATCAATTGGTTGATGGTCGGCATGTCCTATGACCGTCCTCTTCGCCTACTCCGTCTCGTCCGTCCCGTCACACCAAAACCGAAGCCGCCCCCGGGGCCATGGAGAAGCCCCAAAAAGGGCGGAACGACAGCCTCCCGGGCCCCATTGCCGTCCCGGGCTGGCGTCGGTCTGGTTTTCCTAACTTCGGCGGGGCCTGCGTCTGGTCCGGACGGACCACCACCAGCCCCCGAAAAGGCCGCCGGATACTAGGGGGGCACCCCACCCCAGTCAAGCAAAATAACCCCGTGATTCCCGCGCCTTTCCGCGGTGCCGGACGGGGCGCCCGGAGCGTCGCGGCGGCCGTACCGCCGCGACGCCGGGCTGTGAAAATCAGGCCTGGTCCGCCTCGGCCGCCTCGCCGCCCTCCACCGCCTCCGGCGGCGGCGCCTCGAGGGCCGCTTCGGCCTCCTCGGCCTCCTCGGCCTCGCGGGCCTGCTGCGCCGCCAGCTCGGCCAGCTCGGTATCCCGGTCGGCGGCCACTTGGCGTAGACGGTTCATGACGCTGCCGGTGCCGGCCGGGATCAGGCGGCCGACGATGACGTTCTCCTTGAGGCCCGCCAGCCGGTCCACCTTGCCCGACACCGCGGCCTCGGTGAGGACGCGGGTGGTCTCCTGGAAGGACGCCGCCGAGATGAAGGACTGGGTCTGCAGGCTCGCCTTGGTGATGCCCTGCAGCACCGGCAGGGCACGGGCCGGCTCGCCGCCCTCCTCCTCGGTCTTGGCGTTGACCATCTCGAACTCCAGCTTGTCGGTGAGCTCGCCGACCAGGAACGTGGTCTCGCCGGGGTCGGCGATCTCCACCTTCTGCAGCATCTGGCGGGCGATGACCTCGATGTGCTTGTCGTTGATCTTCACGCCTTGCAGACGGTAGACGTCCTGGATCTCCTTGATCAGGTACTCGGCCAGGGCCTCGACCCCGAGCACCCGCAGGATGTCGTGGGGCACCGGGTTGCCGTCCATCAGCGGGTCGCCGACCTCCACGTAGTCGCCTTCCTGGACGCTGATGTGCTTGCCCTTGGGGATAAGGTACTCGCGGGGATCCTCGTCGCCGTCGCTGGGGATGACCACGATGCGGCGCTTGGACTTGTAGTCCTTGCCGAACTCGACCCGTCCCTCGACCTCGCTGATGATGGCGTGGTCCTTGGGCTTGCGGGCCTCGAACAGCTCCGCCACCCGCGGCAGGCCGCCGGTGATGTCGCGGGTCTTGGCCGATTCCCGCGGGATGCGCGCCAGCACGTCGCCGGCGTGCACCTCCTGGCCGTTCTCCACCGACAGGATGGCGTCCACGGACAGGAAGTAGCGGGCCTCCAGGCCGTTGTCCAAGGTGATCACCTCGCCGCCCGGGTCGCGCAGCGTGATGCGCGGCTTGAGCTCGGCGCCCTTGGGCTGCTGCTTCCAGTCCACCACCACCTTGGCGGCGATGCCGGTGGCCTCGTCCACCTGCTCGACCATGGACACCCCTTCCATGAGGTCCATGTAGCCGACGACACCTTCCTTCTCGGTGATGATGGGCAGGGTGTAGGGGTCCCATTCGGCCAGCTTGTCGCCGCGGGTGACCCGGTCGTCCTGATCGACCATCAGCTTGGCGCCGTAGGGGATGCGGTGCCGGGCGCGCTCGCGCTGCTGGTCGTCGACCAGGGCCATCTCGGCGTTGCGGCTCATCACCACCTGGACGCCGGCGCTGTCGCGCACGGTGTTGCAGTTCCTGAGCTCGATGCGGCCATCGCCGGCGGCCTCGACCTTGGACTGCTCGGTGCCCCGCTGCACGGCGCCGCCGATGTGGAAGGTGCGCATGGTGAGCTGGGTGCCCGGCTCGCCGATGGACTGGGCGGCGATGACGCCCACCGCCTCGCCGATGTTGACCCGGGTGCCGCGCGCCAGGTCGCGGCCGTAGCAGGCGGCGCAGACCCCGCCCTTGGTCTCGCAGGTGAGCACCGAGCGGATCTTCACCGACTCGATGTCCGCCTCCTCGATGGCGAGGACCGCATCCTCCTCGATCATGGCGCCGCCCGGGACCAGCACATCGCCGGTGGCCGGGTGGATCACGTCGACGGCGGCGCTGCGCCCGAGGAGCTGCTCGCCCAGGGGCGCGATCTCCTCGCCGCCTTCGACCACGGCGCGCACGGTGACCCCCTGCTCGGTGCCGCAGTCCTCTTCCAGGATGATGCAGTCCTGGGCCACGTCCACCAGGCGGCGGGTCAGGTAGCCGGAGTTGGCCGTCTTCAGCGCCGTGTCGGCCAGGCCCTTGCGGGCGCCGTGGGTGGAGTTGAAGTACTCCAGCACGGTCAGCCCCTCCTTGAAGTTGGAGATGATGGGGGTCTCGATGATCTCGCCCGACGGCTTGGCCATCAGGCCGCGCATGCCGGCGAGCTGCTTCATCTGGGCGGTCGATCCGCGGGCCCCCGAATGGGCCATCATGTAGACCGCGTTGACCTCCTGGCCGGGCTCGATGGCCGAGATCCGCTTCATCATCTCGTCGGCCACCTGGTCGGTGCAGTGGGACCAGGCGTCCACCACCTTGTTGTACTTCTCGCCCTGGGTGATCAGGCCGTCCAGGTACTGCTGCTCGTATTCCTTGACCTTGTCCTCGGTGGCGCGGACCAGGCTTTCCTTGGCCTCCGGCACCACCAGGTCGTCCTTGCCGAAGGAGATGCCGGCCCGGCAGGCGTAGCCGAAGCCCATGCCCATCAGGCGGTCGGCGAAGATCACCGTCTCCTTCTGGCCGCAGTGGCGGTAGACCACGTCGATGACGCCGGACACCTCCTTCTTGGTCAGCAGGCGGTTGATCAGGTCGAACGGCACGTTGGGGTGCCGCGGCAGGATCTCCGCCAGCAGCATGCGGCCCGGCGTGGTGTCGACGCGCACAACCGCCGGCTCGCCGTTCTCGCCGACAGTGCGGTAGCGGGCCTTGATCTGGCTGTGCAGGGTGACCACGCCGGCGTCCAGGGCCTGCTGGATCTCGCCCACGTCGACGAAGGCCATGCCCTCGCCCGGCTCGCCCTCGCGGGCCATGGTGAGGTAGTAGAGCCCGAGCACGATGTCCTGGGACGGCACGATGATGGGCTTGCCGTTGGCCGGGCTGAGGATGTTGTTGGTGGACATCATCAGCACCCGGGCCTCGAGCTGCGCCTCCAGGGACAGGGGCACGTGGACCGCCATCTGGTCGCCGTCGAAGTCGGCGTTGAAAGCGGCGCAGACCAGGGGATGGAGCTGGATCGCCTTGCCTTCGATGAGCACCGGCTCGAAGGCCTGGATGCCCAGGCGGTGCAGGGTCGGCGCCCGGTTGAGCAGAACCGGGTGCTCGCGGATCACCTCCTCCAGGATGTCCCAGACCTCGGGACGCTCCTTCTCCAGCATGCGCTTGGCCGCCTTGATGGTGGTGGCCATGCCGTAGAGCTCCAGCTTGGAGTAGATGAAGGGCTTGAACAGCTCCAGGGCCATCTTCTTGGGCAGGCCGCATTCGTGGAGCTTGAGCTCCGGCCCGACCACGATCACCGACCGCCCCGAGTAGTCGACCCGCTTGCCCAGCAGGTTCTGGCGGAACCGCCCCTGCTTGCCCTTGAGCATGTCGCTGAGCGACTTCAGCGGCCGTTTGTTGGCGCCGGTGATGGCGCGGCCGCGGCGGCCGTTGTCGAACAGCGCGTCCACGGACTCCTGGAGCATGCGCTTTTCGTTGCGCACGATGATCTCGGGCGCCTTCAGCTCGATCAGCCGCTTCAGCCGGTTGTTGCGGTTGATGACGCGGCGATAGAGGTCGTTGAGGTCCGAGGTGGCGAAGCGGCCGCCGTCCAGGGGCACCAGGGGCCTGAGCTCGGGCGGGATCACCGGCACCACCTTGAGGATCATCCACTCGGGCCGGGCGCCGGACTCGACGAACGCCTCGACCAGCTTGAGGCGCTTGACCAGCTTCTTGCGCCGGGCCTCGGAACTGGTCTCGCGCAGATCCTCGCGCAGGGTGGCCCGCTCCTCCTCCAGGTCGATGGCGGCCAGCATGTCGTGCAGGGCCTCGGCGCCGATGCCGACGGAGAAGGCGTCCTCGCCGTACTCGTCGACCGCGTTCTGGTACTGCTCCTCGCTCAGCAGCTCGTGCAGCCTGAGCGGCGTCAGGCCGGGCTCGACGACCACGTAGTTCTCGAAATAGAGCACCCGTTCGAGGTCCTTGAGCGTCATGTCGACCAGCAGGCCGATGCGCGACGGCAGGGACTTCATGAACCAGATGTGGGCCACCGGCGAGGCCAGCTCGATGTGGCCCATGCGCTCGCGCCGGACCTTCTGCAGGGTCACCTCGACGCCGCACTTCTCGCAGGTGATGCCCTTGTACTTCATGCGCTTGTACTTGCCGCACAGGCACTCGTAGTCCTTGATGGGACCGAAGATGCGGGCGCAGAACAGGCCGTCGCGCTCGGGCTTGAAGGTGCGGTAGTTGATGGTCTCCGGCTTCTTGATCTCGCCGAACGACCACGACCGGATGCGCTCCGGCGAGGCGATGGCGATCTGGATGTGGTCGAAGCGCTGGGTGCCGCCGACCTGCTGCCCGAAGATCTTCATCAGTTCGTTCATGGGTGCGTCTCCTTGCGCGCCGGCGCCGGTCAGGTGAGCTCAACGTTGAGGCCGAGGGAGTGCAGCTCCTTGACCAGAACGTTGAAGGACTCGGGGATGCCCGCCTCGAAGGTGTCGTCGCCGCGGACGATGGCCTCGTAGACCTTGGTGCGGCCGGACACGTCGTCGGACTTGACGGTCAGCATCTCCTGCAGGGTGTACGCCGCGCCATAGGCCTCCAGGGCCCACACCTCCATCTCGCCGAAGCGCTGGCCGCCGAACTGGGCCTTGCCGCCCAGGGGCTGCTGGGTGACCAGGCTGTAGGGGCCGATGGAGCGGGCGTGGATCTTGTCGTCCACCAGGTGGTGGAGCTTGAGCATGTAGATGTAGCCCACCGTCACCTTGCGGTCGAAGGTGGCCCCGGTGCGGCCGTCGACCAGCGTCACCTGCCCCGACGCGTCGAGCCCGGCCTTGGCCAGCATCTCGGCGATCTCGCCTTCGTGGGCGCCGTCGAACACCGGCGAGGCGACGGGCACGCCCTGGCGGATGTTGCGGGCCAGCTCGATGACCTCGGCGTCCTCCAGGTCGGCCAGGTCCTCCTTGAAGGTGGCGGCCCCGTAGACGTCCTTGAGCTTGGTCCTCAGCGCCGAGGCCGTGGCCTCCGCCTGGGCCGCCATGGCGGCACCGATCTGCTGCCCCAGGCCGGCGCAGGCCCAGCCCAGATGGGTCTCCAGGATCTGGCCCACGTTCATGCGCGAGGGCACGCCCAGGGGGTTGAGCACGATATCGACCGGGGTGCCGTCCTCCAGGTGCGGCATGTCCTCGATGGGGATGATCTTGGAGATCACGCCCTTGTTGCCGTGCCGCCCGGCCATCTTGTCGCCCGGCTGCAGCTTGCGCTTCACGGCGACGAAGACCTTGACCATCTTCATCACGCCCGGCGACAGGTCGTCGCCCCGCTGCAGCTTCTCGACCTTGCTGTCGAAACGCTCCTGGAGGCCCGCGATGCTCTCCTCGAAGTGCAGCTTGAGGTCTTCCACGTCCTTCATCACGGTGTCGTTGGCGACCACGATCTGGGCGCACTGCCCCGGCGTGTACTGGGACAGGATGGCTTCGGTGATCTTGGACCCCTCGGCCAGCCCCTTGGGGCCGCCGACGGCCTTGCGGTTGATCAGCAGGCTCTTCAGGCGGGCGTGGAAGCTGCGCTCCAGGATGGCCCGCTCGTCGTCGCGGTCCTTGGCCAGGCGCTCGATCTCGGCCCGCTCGATGGCCAGGGCGCGCTCGTCCTTGTCGATGCCGCGGCGCGAGAAGACGCGCACCTCGAGGACCGTCCCCGAGACGCCCGGCGGCAGCCTGAGCGACGTGTCGCGGACGTCGGACGCCTTCTCGCCGAAGATGGCCCGCAGCAGCTTCTCCTCCGGCGTCATCGGCGATTCGCCCTTCGGCGTCACCTTGCCGACCAGGATGTCGCCCGGCTTGACCTCGGCGCCGATGTAGACGATGCCGGCCTCGTCCAGGTTCTTCAGCGCCTCTTCGCCGACGTTGGGGATGTCGCGGGTGATCTCCTCCTGGCCCAGCTTGGTGTCGCGGGCCATGACCTCGAACTCCTCGATGTGGATCGAGGTGAACACG
>JANQFP010000080.1 GCA_028277795.1 Rhodospirillales bacterium | reverse complement strand
GTGCGCTATGGCTAGTGTCGCTTGGGGCATGAGCATGTCTGTATGACAGCGTTATCGGGGACGTCAAATCTCGGCGCGACGGCGTTCCGGCCGTGCGGGTCATGGATCTGGCCGGGATCCCGACATCGCGGTCCCTCTCGCGCGATGCACTGCCGTCCAGGGCGCGCCTGGGCGCATTCCGACGGATCGCCACTCCCGCTCGCCATTCCCGCGAAAGCGCTAAGGTACGCACACAACTCGCTGGGCTGTTTCCAGTCGAGAATTCGTACGGTCTTGTTGATGTATTGCATGTCCATACCGAAACCGGCGGCACGCCCCACCCTCGTCGTTGCCCAACTTTATCGGGCAACCCAGCATCCACCGCGCCTGCAATTGACGCCGCCGAGTTTCGACTTCCAATTCAGGGGGTTACTGGGCCGCCCGGTCAAGCCGGGCGGCGACGGAGAGGGGAGAACTCCGGTTCCTCTGCGCAACGGCGAAGCCCTCTGAGAGATGTGTGCATACCTTGGCGCGAAAGCGGGAATGACGAGGGTGTTCGCGGGACGAGGGAGAGAGACGAATGTTCCGCTGCACACAGCCCACTCTCCGCGCCGACCCGCCGGTCGGTCGCCGGAGACCGGCTCAGTACGCGGACAGGCCGCCGTCCACGGCGATGGCCTGGCCCGTCATGTAGCTGTTCTCGGGCGCGATCAGCATCAGCATCGCCTGCACCATCTCCTCGGGAGCCCCCAGCCGCTTCATGGGCGAGCCCTGGGCCAGGAACTCGAGGCGGTCGTTGATACCGCTCTCCGTGACCAGTGGCGTGGGGCTGTAGAACGGGCAGATGGCGTTGACGCGGATGTTCCGGCGCGCGTACTCGACCGCCGCGGTTCGGGTCATGCCCACCACCGCGTGCTTGGCCGCGGCATAGGCCGTCAGCTTGGGCGCGGCTCCGATGCCGGCCACGGAGGCGACGTTGAGGATGATCCCCTCGCCCTGGACCAGCATCTGGCGGATCTGGTGCTTGAGGCCGAAGAACACGCCCTTGGCGTTGACGGCGTAGCAGGCGTCGAGGTCCGCCTCGTCGGTGTCGACCAGGGCCTTCATCTCGCCCGTGGCACCGGCATTGTTGACGGCGATGTCGAGCCGGCCGAAGGACTCCACGGCGGCCGCCACCAGGGCCTGGACGTCGCTCTCCCGTGTGACGTCGCAGCTCCGCACTGCGACCTCGCCGCCCTGGGCCGCGAGCCCGCGTTGCACCTCGTCCAGCCCCGCCCGGTCGATGTCGCCCAGCACCAGCCGGGCTCCGGCACCGGCCAGCGTCCCGGCCAGCAGCCTGCCGAAGCCGCTGGCGGCGCCGGTGACCAGCACGACCCGGTCGCGGAAGCTCTCCATGCGCATCGCCGTCGCTCCTCAGACAGTCCATCCGCCGTCCACCACACCGCATTCTCCGACCGTGTCAATCGAACAGGTCGGGTGCCGGCCCGCTGCTCGCAGATAGCGGGGATCGGATAGGCGGGCGCCCTCCCCGGGCCGAGGCCGGCGGTCAGATGTTGGCAAAATCGCCGTGGCGGCCCGCGCCGTCCCGGAAGCGTGCGGCGCCGCCGGTGCCTTCGAGGCGGACCACCTCGACGCCGTTCAGCCATTCCAGCTTGAGGGCGTCGCGGGTTCCGAGGCCGTAGGTGTCGATGATCGACCGCCGATCGACCCGCATGGCACCCTGCGGGAAGCGGGCGATCTCGTGGGCCATGGCCTCGGCCGTCGCCCTCGTGTCGCCTTCCGACACCACCGTCTCGCACAGCCCGATCCGATAGCACTCGTCAGCGGGCACCTTGCGCCCGGTCATGGCGATCTCCAGGGCCTTGCCGCGTCCGACCAGGCGCGGCAGGCGCACCGTGCCGCCGTCGAGCAGCGGAATGCCCCAGCGGCGGCAGTAGACGCCCAGATAGGCGGTCTCGGCCATCACCCGCACGTCGCACCACAGGGCGAGCTCCATGCCGCCGGCCACCGCCGGACCCTCGATGGCTGCGATCACCGGCTTGCCCAGCTCCAGCCGCGTCGGCCCCAGCGGACCGCGGGGCGCTCCGCCGCCGACAGGAAAGGCGAGCCCCCGAACGATGTCCCTCTCGAAGCCGTCGCCGTCGTCGAGAGAGGCGGCGTATTTGAGGTCCCATCCGGCGCAGAAGGTCCCCTCGGTGCCGGTGAGCACGGCCACGTAGGCGTCGTCGTCGGCCTCGAAGGCGAGGAAGGCCTCGGTCAAGGCATCGGCGGACTCCGGGTCCATCGCGTTGCGGGCCTCCGGCCTGTCGTGGATCACCGTCCAGACGTGTCCATTCTTCCGGGTCGTCACGGCCATCTCGATCTCCTTCCATCGCCTCGAATCCATAACATCGTTACATATAGTAACGCTGTTATTTTGATGTCAAATTTTTTGGCGAGGTCAGATCCGGTCGAGCAGGGCGTCGACATGGGCGCGCATGATCGCCTCCGGCGTGGTGCCGACCGACTCGGCCCGGCCGGTGTGGGCGAGCACCAGGGTTCCGATCAGCGAGGCGAAGAT
>JANQFP010000078.1 GCA_028277795.1 Rhodospirillales bacterium | reverse complement strand
CTGCAGCCTCGTCATCTATGCCAGGCCCGGCAAGACCGCCGAGGTCGAAAAGGCGATGGCCGGTATCGACGGCGTCGAGGTGCACGTCGCCGACCCCGGCGGCAAGCTGGTCGTCTCCATCGACCACCCCGACCGCGTCCATTGCAGCGAAACGATCATGGGCTTCAGCGCCATCCCCGGCGTGATCAACACCGCCCTGGTCTACGAGTACCACGAATGAAGACGAAATTGACTGGTCAAGGAGGAATGACGATGTCGCTCTCTCGCCGTGACTTTATCAAAGCGAATGCCGTCGCCGCCGCGGCGGCGACCGCCGGTGTCGCCGTGCCGGCCGCCTCCGCCCTCGCCGACGACGACAGCGGCATCCGCTGGGACAAGACCGCCTGCCGCTTCTGCGGCACTGGCTGCTCGGTTCTGGTCGGCGTCAAGGACGGCCGCGTCGTCGCCACCCAGGGCGACCCGGACGCGCCGGTCAACCGCGGCCTGAACTGCATCAAGGGCTACTTCCTGACCAAGATCATGTACGGCAAGGACCGCCTGACCAAGCCGCTGCTGCGCAAGAAGGACGGCAGGTTCGACAAGGACGGCGACTTCGAGGAGGTGACCTGGGACGAGGCCTTCACGGTCATGGCCGACAAGTGGAAGGCCGCGCTGAAGGCCAAGGGGCCCTCCGGCGTCGGCATGTTCGGCTCCGGCCAGTGGACCATCTGGGAGGGCTACGCCGCCGCCAAGCTGATGAAGGCCGGCCTGCGCTCCAACAACCTCGACCCCAACGCCCGCCACTGCATGGCGTCCGCCGTCGGGGCCTTCATGCGCGCCTTCGGCATCGACGAGCCGATGGGCTGCTATGACGATCTCGAACATGCCGACGCCTTCGTCCTGTGGGGCGCCAACATGGCCGAGATGCATCCGATCCTGTGGTCGCGGCTGACCAACACCCGGCTGACCAAGGAGGGCTGCGAGGTCCACGTGCTCTCGACCTTCGAGAACCGCTGCTTCGAGCTCGCCGACAACGCCATCGTGTTCACGCCGCAGACCGATCTGGCGATCACCAACTACATCGCCAACTACATCATCGAGAATGAGGCCTACAACAAGGACTTCATCGACAAGCACGTCAACTTCAACCAGACCACCACCGACATCGGCTACGGCCTGCGTCCCGAGCATCCGCTCGAGCAGAAGGCGCAGAATCCGGGCAAGGGCAAGTTCAACAAGATCAGCTTCGAGGAATTCGCCAAGCTGGTCGCGCCCTACACGCTCGACTACACCGCCGAACTGTCCGGCGTTCCGCCCGACCAGCTTGAGCGCCTCGCCAGGCTCTATGCCGATCCGGCCAAGAAGGTGTCGTCCTACTGGACGATGGGCTTCAACCAGCACACCCGCGGCGTCTGGGTCAACGGCAACCTCTACAACATTCACCTGCTGATGGGGAAGATCTCCGAACCCGGCAACGGCCCGTTCTCGCTGACCGGCCAGCCGTCGGCCTGCGGCACCGCCCGCGAGGTCGGCACCTTCGCCCACCGGCTGCCGGCCGACATGGTGGTCAAGAACGAAGGCCACCGCAAATTCGCCGAGAAGACCTGGAA
Organism: Rhodospirillales bacterium; assembly: GCA_028277795.1. GTDB lineage: Bacteria > Pseudomonadota > Alphaproteobacteria > Rhodospirillales > JANQFP01 > JANQFP01. Next base: position 2,403 of record JANQFP010000078.1, on the reverse strand, counting down.
GCTGCCGGAGGGCACCATCAACCCCAAGGTCGGCTTCCACGCGGTCCTCATGCATCGCAAGATGAAGGACGGCGCCATGAACTGCTACTGGCAGCAGTGCAACAACAACATGCAGGCGGCGCCGAACATGAACGAGGAGGGGCTGCCCGGCTGGCGCAACCCGGCCAATTTCGTCACCGTCTCCGACCCCTATCCGACGGTCTCGGCGATGGCCGCCGACCTGATCCTGCCGACCGCCATGTGGGCCGAGAAGGAGGGCGCCTACGGCAACGCCGAACGGCGCACCCAGTTCTGGCGCCAGCAGGTCAAGGCGCCCGGCGACTCCCGCTCCGACATGTGGCAGACCATGGAGTTCGCGAAATACTTCACGGTCGAGGAGGCCTGGGGCGAGGACCTCGTCGCCAAGATGCCGCAATACCGGGGCAAGACCCTGTTCGACGTGCTGTTCGCCAACGGCGTCGTCGACAAGTTCCCCTATGACGGCAAAATCGTCGACGAGGCCGGCAACGCATACGGCAACGACGAATCGGAGCATTTCGGCTTCTACGTCCAGAAGGGCCTGTTCGAGGAATACCGGCTGTTCAACTCGGCCGAGGGGATCCCGAAGAAGGGCCACGAGATGGCCGCGTTCGACACCTACCACAAGAACCGCGGCCTGCGCTGGCCGGTCATCGACGGCAAGGAGACCCTGTGGCGGTTCCGCGGCGGCTACGACCCGCATGTCGAGGGCGACGAGACGGTGGTCAATTTCTACGGCAAGAAGGACGGCCGGGCGAACATCATCTTCGCCCCCTACGAGCCGCCGGCGGAGGCGCCCGACGACGACTATCCGCTGTGGCTGTGCACCGGCCGGGTGCTCGAACACTGGCATTCCGGCTCGATGACCCGGCGGGTGCCGGAGCTCTACCGGGCCGTGCCCGACGCGGTCGTCTACATGAACCCGAAGGACGCCCGCAGGCGGAAGCTGCGCGACGGCTCCAAGGTCAAGGTGATCACCCGCCGCGGCGAGATGGTCACCCGGGTCGAGACCCGCGGCCGCAACCGGCCGCCCGAGGGCCTGGTGTTCATCCCCTGGTTCGACGCCGGCCGCCTGGTCAACAAGCTGACCCTCGATGCCACCGATCCGCTCTCCAAGGAGACGGATTTCAAGAAATGCGGCTGCAAGGTCGTCAAGGCCTGAGTCGCCGACGCCAACGAGCGGCCGCCCGCCCGGCGACGGCGCGGGCGGCCCTTCCGGGACCCCTTTCGAAACTGCGCAGGCGGCCCGGGTTCAAGGCCCAGGGTTCCAGGGAGCTCGGCTGGGTCATGGCGATCCTCCTTGCGTCCGGGTGATTGGAGAGGTTCCGGACTTGCGGACGGCCGAATAATGACATACTAATCAGATATGATCAAGTCATCGAATATGAGAATTCGATCAAAATCTACCGGCTGGCGCTCCCCGTGGGGGCGACGGCCTGGAGGGGAGACACCGTGCTCGAACCGAAATCCTTCCAGTCGATCCTGATCGAGAAGCGGAGCAACGGAGTGGTGGTCGCCACCCTGAACCGGCCGGAACGCCGGAACGCCGTCGACGACGTCCTGCACCACGAGCTGGGCGAGCTGCCGCGCGACTTCGACCTGGACCCGGAGGCCCGGGTCCTGGTGATCACCGGCGCCGGCAGCGGTTTCTGCGCCGGAGGAGATGCGACGGGCCTTCACCCGTCCCGGAAGATGTGGCTGGAGGCCGGCCGGTTGGTGAACGCCCTGCTCGATTGCCAGAAGCCGGTGATCACCGCCGTCAACGGCTACGCCATGGGGCTGGGCGCCACCCTCGCGCTGCTCGGAGACGTGGTCTTCGCCGCCCGCGGTGCCGTCTTCGCCGATACCCATGTCCGGATCGGGATCGCCGCCGGCGACGGCGGCCAGGTGATCTGGCCCCTCCTGATGGGGGTCAACCGGGCCAAGTACTTCCTGATGACCGGAGACCGGATCTCCGCCGAGGAGGCGGAGAGAATCGGGCTCGTCAACTTCCTGGTCGAGGACGACGCGCTCATGGAGCGGGCCCTCGAGCTCGCCGACCGCCTCGCCACGGGCCCGACCTGTGCCATCTCGGCCTCGAAGATGGCGATCAACCAGTACATCAAGATGGTGTCGAACGCGGTGCTTCCGCTCTCGCTCAAGCTCGAGGAGTGGACCATGACGACGGACGACTTCCGGGAAGGCGTGATGGCCTTCGGCGAGAGGCGCGAGGCGAAGTTCACCGGGAGGTGACCCCGAAAGGCCAGTGTCCTGTCCCAGAAGTTCGGCGTCCATTCCGGCGGAGCTTCCGCGCAGCTCCGAGCGCACCGAGGGCGCGGCTGTGGGCCGCTGGCAAGGCGCGCGACCGAGGCATAGTCGCGCTACGCCGCAGGGAGCGGAACGCAG
>JANQFP010000068.1 GCA_028277795.1 Rhodospirillales bacterium | reverse complement strand
GTCGCCAGCAGCGCGGTCTCGCTGTTCCCCTCCCTCGGGCGGATCCGCCTGCTGCGCCACTGGGGCGGCATCAACGACATGTCCATGGACGGCAGCCCGATCATCTCCGGGACGCCGGTGGACGGCCTCTTCTTCAACGGCGGCTGGTGTTATGGCGGCTTCAAGGCCACCCCCGGCTCGGGCTGGGTGTTCGCGCACCTGATCGCCACCGACACGCCGCATCCCTCGGCCGCCCGTCACACGCTGAACCGGTTCGAGACCGGCGCGTTGATCGACGAGCGTGGTTACGGGCCCCGGCCGGGCGTGCACTGAGGAGCGGGGCCATGCGGATCACCTGTCCATGGTGCGGCGACCGTCCCGGCGAGGAGTTCGCCTATTACGGCGACGCGACCGTCACGCGTCCGGCCGGCGACGATCCCGCGGCCTGGATGGACTTCACCTATCTGCGCAAGAACCCCGCCGGTCCCCATCGCGAGCTCTGGCATCACGCCGCCGGCTGCCGCTCCTGGCTGACGGTCGAGCGCGACACCACAACCCACGAGATCCTGAGCGTCGCCTTCGCGGATCCCGAACGCGGAGGGCGCAAGTCGTGAGCGGGCAGGCCCATCGGCTGCCCGACCGCGGCCTCGTCGATCGAAGCCGGACGCTGCGGTTCAGCTTCGACGGCCGCACTTACGAGGGCCACCCCGGCGATACACTGGCCTCGGCCCTGCTCGCCAACGACGTTCGCCTGGTCGGCCGGAGCTTCAAGTATCACCGGCCTCGCGGCATCGTCTCGGCCGGGCCGGAGGAAACCAACGCCCTCGTGACCCTGCGCCGGGACGGGCGCCGGGAGCCCAACATTCCCGCCACCATGGTCGAGCTCCATGACGGGCTGGTCGCGGTGAGCCAGAACCGCTGGCCCTCGCTGAGGTTCGATCTGCTCTCGGTCAACAGCCTGCTGAAGCCGATCTTCGTGGCCGGGTTCTACTACAAGACCTTTATGTGGCCGCGCTGGGCCTGGCTGCGCCTCTACGAGCCCGCGATCCGGCGCGCGGCCGGACTGGGCGAGGCCGGGCGCGCCCCCGATCCCGACCGCTACGAGCGAAGCTTCGCCCATGCGGACGTGCTGGTGGTGGGCGGCGGTCCCGCAGGCCTGATGGCGGCGCTCGCGGCGGGCCGGGCGGGCGCCCGCGTGCTGCTGGCCGAGGAACGGGCCGAGCTCGGCGGCCACGTGCTCGCCGAGCGGCTCGAGGTCGACGGCCGTCCCGGGGTCGAGTGGGTCCGGGACGTCACCGCGGCGCTCGGGGAACTCGACAACGTCCGCATCCTGCGGCGCACCACCGTGTTCGGACAGTATGACGGGCTCACCTTCGGCGCGGTCGAGCGCGTCGCCGACCATCTGCCCGAGCCGCCCCCGCATCTGCCGCGGCAACGGAGCTGGACCATCCATGCCGGGCAGGCGGTGGTCGCCACCGGCGCCATCGAGCGGCCGCTGGTGTTCGCGGGCAACGATCTGCCCGGCGTTATGCTGGCGGGCGCCGCGCGCCGCTATCTCAACCAGTACGGCGTGCTGCCGGGGCGGAGCGCGATCGTGTTCACCAACAATGACGACGGCTATCGCACCGCCCGCGACCTGGCGGAGGCGGGAAGCTCCGTCACCCTGGTCGATCCGCGGCCCGGGTCGCAGGCGAGCGGCATGGACCTGCTTGCAGGCTCCGGCGTGACCGCGCTGCACGAGCACGTGGTGATCGAGGCCACCGGAGGCACGCGGCTGAAGAGCGCCGCGGTGGCGCCGGTCGGCCAGGGTGCGTGGTCCGCGTCGGTGCGACCTTGCGATCTGCTTTGCGTTTCCGGCGGATGGAGCCCGAGCGTGCATCTGCTGTCGCATCTGGGCGCAAGGCCGAACTACGACGCCGAACGCGCCGCCTATGTCATGGATCAGTTGCCGGCCGGCCTGCACGTGGCCGGAGGCGTTGCGGGATCGTTCGATCTGGACCGTACGCTCTCGGATGGCCAGGATGCGGGGAAGGAAGCGGCGGCAGCCTGCGGGTTCCGAGCCCGGAAGGCGGAT